>CALDZJ010000017.1 GCA_937944055.1 uncultured Verrucomicrobiales bacterium
AGGCGCGGAGTGCGAAGTATCTGCGGATCGAGGGTGATCGCTATGAGCAGGTCTTGGTGGATGAAGAGGGATTAAACGATTGGAGTGTGGTTTTTGAAGTGGATCGGGCGAAGTCGGATGAGGAACAGCGAGTGGTGCTGAGGCTCGAGGGGATGGGGGCTTTTTAGAGTTGAGATGAGTCAATTTTAGAAGAGGTCATCTAGTGTGATCTCAGTATCACCAGTGCTGATATCAGCGGCGTCGATGAGGGCGCTAATTTCTTGGTAGATTGGTAGGTCTTCCTCAGTTTCGATGCTAATAATCAGTGAATATGGAACAGATTTAAGGTGGCTGTTGTGCTCGGTTCGGTTTTCCAGATATTTACGAGTGGCCCACCAGCCTTTCGCTCGCGGGAAGACGGCGATTGATTCCATTTCAGCAAGGTCGGCAGCTGAGCCGCGCCACATATCTTGAACGAGGGAGCCACATTTCCCGCGGGCTTTCGGGCCGAGTGCCCAATTCTTATCGTTCAAGCTGTCAGCTTGATTTTCTGCGTTGGCATCGAGGCGAGAGCGGAATTCATCTGCGGAGTGTCCTTTATGTTTTGGAATGAAGCCGAGAAGGTGGCTGGCGTATTTGTATTTTTTGCCATCATCCCAAGTGCGGGAGCCGGGATTCGGCTCGATAAAGTATGAGAGGGTGACGTAAAGAGTGACGGTGGTTTCGGGATTGTTCTGGAGGGCAACCTGAGGCCAAGGGAGACGGATCAAGTGACATTCGTTAAAGCGTGTATCACCAGCTTTTCCTTTGTATGGCTGGAGACTGGACTCTGTAAAGATGGTTGTCTTATTGGCGGCGCTGGAGAGGGCGCGTGCTTCATTGACGACTCCGTAACCATAGCCACGCATGAGAGCTTGAACTTCTTTGGTTTTGCCTCCGGAAAAAGGATCGAGATTTTCTCTAGCAAGAAGCTTATCTGACCAACGAGCAGAATGAACGAGGAGGCCTCGCACGGTTTCCGTTTTTAAGTCTGGGTATTTTGCTAAGATTTGTGCGGCGATTCGGGATGCTTGAGCTGTTGCTGCACTGGTCGCATTGAAAGGAACGACTGGAAGCTTCCGGAATTGAGAAGCGGTGCTAAGAGGGGTGAGCGAATCGAAGTGGAGAATATCTTCTCTTTCATCACGTGCGACATTGCCACCCTCCATGACAATGTCTGGGCTAATAGGCCAGTCAGGCCGCCACTCGGTGCTCGTTCTGGTAAAAGGACTGAGTCCTCCGGTCGGTGCGATGGCGTGAGAGCGACGAGCTTCGTCGTGATCCTCCTCAATGGTGGCGCGTTCAGAGATGGCACCTACGGTAATGGCGTTCCAAGCCTGTGCGGGGTCTTCGATCGTGTTGCGGTGCAGGGTGTCGGGATAGACGAGTGACGCTTCGTGAATTTCATCCTTAGTGTTGCCGGCTGAGATGAGAATGACGCGTGAAATATCACCGTCTGCTTGGGCACCAGCGGCTGCCATATCGATCGCGGCTGACCATGCGCTAGGATTACCGACATTTGGTCCAGGTGTGGTGACTGCCATACAGAATACCCTTGAGCGTTGCGGGGTCATACTTTCTCTCTGGTTAATGGCTTGGAGAGTGATTGAGCCGTAGTTCTCTGGCTCATGGTTTTCAGTGCTGCTGATGAGCTTTACCGATTCGAGACGGTGCATCTGATACCACGTCCCGGATGAGAGCATTAGTTGGCGGAGGTCACCGTAGGCGGCTAGGCCTGCCATAGGGGTGCCGTGATTTTTAGCCGAGTCATCTGAGGAATCACCATCTGCGAAAACCGTCGCTAGATCGCTGCTGCTTAGAAGCGGCTCGATCAGTGGGTGGGCGCGGTTTACGCCAGTGTCTAACAGGCAGACTGATGGGGCTTGCTCGCTTGGCCAAGAAATACGGTCGAGGGTCACGTTGATCCATTCTTCTTGTTCGATGCCTGATAGGTCGGTCAAGCCGACGCTGCACGGGCGGGCGAAACGCACCTCTGAGAGGCAATTCATGAGATTGAGGGAGGATTCAATTTGTTTAATCGAGCCCCGGGCAACGAGGACTATTCGATCTGGAAAAACAAGTTCTTGGCCAATCTGAGTTAGGCCGAGACGTTCACATTCTTTTTCGGTTTGCGACTTCCAATCGTATTCCTCACGGCGAATCCAGAACTCGAAGTGTGTTTTTTGGTCCCGAGGTGGAAGGGGATCGGGGTCTGTCCAGAGAGCGTCAAATGCGGCGACTGCGATGATGGAGATGTTGTTTAGGAGTTTCCGGTTCGCGGGACCTTGGACTTCGCCTTTGCGGTTCTTGGTATCTTTTGTAGCGTAATCGTTTATTTTGTTTTCCAAGTCTACGAGTCCACCGTACGGGACGAAGATCGCAGCTTTGGTGACTAAGCCTGCAGGAGTATGCTCTACCCTGAGATTGAGAAGTGTGATTTTTGGATTCTTTGAGTTGGAAGCTGTCTCTAGACTTTCATAACTTAGTGGGTGATCTGGTTCCGAAATTACGTTCAGGGTAAGGCCGAACTCGGAGGATAGCTGGCCCTCAGTGCGATCATCCAGAAGCTGGTCAAATTCCTCGGTGACGGCATCGAGCTGCTGCCTAAGGTGGGAGGCATGATTGGCTCGATCATTCCGCGCCTTAATTTTGAAATTTCCCCTACCAGTTCCCTTATAATCAAGTGTCTCAATTCCCTCCTTGAAGCGAATGTGTGGAAGAGGATTGGGAATGTGATCGGGCATGACGCGGCGAAGATGTCACGTGATTTCAGTGATTGAGGTGCAGTCGACGCTCGGTGAGTGCTGAAATCAGCGCTTGGTTTGTCACCTTTTCTTTTTCATTGATCAGCATGTCTTTCAACGTCTCTTCGACAGCTTTTGTGATTTCTGCGTAGCTGAGGGCTTGGGAAGCTTCTTCGATGGGCTTCCATTGAAGGCGTTCCTTTGAGAAGTCTTTAAGGAGGCGTTTGATGAGTTCGCGCACTTGGATGGACTCTGGGAGGCCGAATTCTACGAGGTCATCAAAGCGCCTGAAAAGAGCTTTATCTAAACGGTGGCCGTGATTGGTAGCTGCGATCACGAGTGAGTTACTCTGGAGCCCCTCGATGAAGACAAGGAAAGAGTTCAAAACGCGTCGCATTTCTCCGATTTCCCCAGCAACATCGCGAGTGAAGCCGATGCTATCAAATTCGTCGAAGAGATAAACTGCTCGATTCTGCTCCACGGCGTCAAAGATAAGACGGAGCTTTGAAAGAGATTCGCCAAGGTAGCGGCTGAGGAGGGAGTCGAGGCGCACTACGAAGAGTGGCAGTCCGAGTTCATTGGCAAGAGCAGAGGCGGTGAGAGTTTTTCCACAACCGGGAGGACCAGTGAACAGAAGGCGTTGGCGAGGTCTCAAGCTGTTCTCTTTAAGTCGGCTGAGGTTTTTCTGCTCAGTGAGAATACGGTTAATTCGTTCACTTAGAGAATCTTCAAGAATGAGATCTGAAACTTTGGTTGGGTGACTTACGACGTCGAGGAGCTCGGAGACTTCGCCATAAGGTGTGGAAAGGCCGACGATGTTCTCTTTTGCTCTTTCTTGGCTCTTTTCTTTACGGGCAGTTTCGATAAGTGCACGCAGTTCATTTGCGAGTTTTTGGTGACCTTTGCGCGCTTCAGATGCTGCGACTTGTAGCACAACAGCGTAAAAGCGTTCATCGTCTCGAGAAGTGTGGCTTCGGAGAAGTGACTTGAGCTGTTGAGCGTTGGCCATGGTGCTTAAAAGAGACCCGAACCTGACTCAAAAGACAAGTGAGAAGGGTGGTTAAGTGCCGGCCGAACCGCTTTGCTGTCATTTTGCATTGGAGCAATACGATGGGGAGATCGAAGTATTCCTCCGAAAATATTAGCTTTTCGAGCAGTGCTGGAGGGGATGGGGGATTTTTAGGGCAGAAAGCTGGAGCTTTCTGCTACTTTTTTGTTTTTGGGCAGGCGCAGCTGCCTTCGCCGCAGGATTTCTTTTTCCGCTTCACGAAGAAGAGGATGATGGTGAGGGCGACGACGGCTAGGGCCGCGGGTGTTTGCCAATCGGTCATGAGTAGCCGAGGAGTTTGCCGCCTTGGTAGACGAGGAGGGCGGCAAGGTAGGCGAAGAGGGTCATGCCGAGGAGTTGGGCGAGGGCCCATTTCCAGGAGCCGGTTTCACGACGTACGACGACTGTCGTAGGTAGGCATTGGAGGGCGTAGATGAAGAAGACGATGATGGAGAGGCCGACGAGCGGGGTGTAGAGTTTGGAGCCGTCGGCGCGGGTGGAGGCGGTGAGTTGCTCGCGCATGTTGTCGCCGTCTTCTTCGTCGGTGGCGTATGAGATGGCGAGGGAGGAGCGGAAGACTTCGCGTGCGGCGAAGGAGGCCATCATGGCGGTGCCCATGCGATCGTCCCAGCCGAGGGGGCTGACGATGGGCTCGATGGCTTGGCCGATTTGGCCGTTGAAGGAGTGGGCTTGTTGGACGGCGGGGTCATCGGAATCACTCTTCGGGTAGGTGTTTAAAAACCAGAGGATGATAGAGAGGCCAAGGATGATGGTGCCGGCTTTTTTGACGAAGGCGAAGGCGCGGTCCCAGACTTGGTGGAAGATGTGACCCCATTGCGGTTTTTGGTAGGGGGGGAGTTCGAGGAGGAACTGTGGGGCTTCAGTTTTGCCGAGGCGGGGTTTGAGGATCTTGGCAGCAATAAGGGCGGTGAGAGTGCCGAGGGCGTAGATGCCGAAGAGGGCGAGGCCTTGGGAAAAAGCGCTGGCGAAGATGAGGGGGATGATGAGGACGTAGACGGGGAGGCGGGCGGTGCAGGAGGTCCAAGGGAGGATGAGAATGGTGGCGAGGCGTTCCTTGGCATTTGGGATGGTGCGGGTGGCCATGACGCCGGGGATGGCGCAGGCGTAGCCGGAGAGGAGGGGGAGGAAGGATTTGCCGCTGAGGCCGACTTTGTTCATGATGCCGTCCATGAGGTAGGCGGCGCGGGCCATGTAGCCGGAGCTTTCTAGCAGGCTGATGAAGAAGAAGAGGAGGACGATTTGGGGGAGGAAGATAAGGACGCCGCCGACTCCGGCGATGATGCCATCGACGATGAGGGATTGGAAATCGCCTTCTCCGATCGCTCCGCTGACGGTGTCGCCGAGCCATCCGAAAGCGCCATCGATCAGGTCCATGGGGATGCCGGCGAACTTGAAAATGGACCAGAAGACGGCGAGCATGAGGCCGGAGAAAATGAGCCAGCCTTTAAGGGGGTGGAGGGCGTGGGCGTCGATCTTATCGCTGAGGGCGAGCGATGATTCGTCAGGGCGCTGGAGCCCGGCTGCGATGGCGCGGTGGATGAAGGCGAAGCGGGCTTTTTGCAGGGAGTCCTCGGTTTCGGCTTCGAGGTCGGGAACACTGCTGAGTCCGGGAGCGGGAGGGAAGGGGTGGCGGAGGGCGTGCTTGAGAGAGGTGAGGCCGCGCTCGCTGGTGGCGGAGATGGGGACGAAGGGAACGCCGAAGTCTTCGCTCAGAGCAGTGGGGTCGATGCGGAGGCCCTGGGCTTCGGCGCTATCGATTTTGTTCAGAGCAGCGACGACGGGGTAGCCGAGGTCGATGACTTGGAGCAGGAGGTAGAGGTGGCGCTCGAGATTGGTGGCATCGAGAACGCAGAGGACGAGGTCGGGTTTGGCCTCGCCATCTTGGCTGCCGAGGAGGACCTTCCGGGTGATTTCTTCGTCGGGGGAATTTGCCTCGAGCGAGTAGGCGCCGGGGAGATCGATGAGTTCGAAGAGATGGCCGTGCGGAGTGCGGAAGGTGCCGGATTTCCGAGAGACGGTGGCTCCGCTGTAGTTGCCGACCTTTTGGTTTTGCCCGGTGAGGGCGTTAAAGAGAGTGGTCTTTCCGGCGTTGGGATTTCCGACCAGGGCAATCTTTGCCTCGATGGGTGATTCGCTCATTAGAGTGAGTGATTGTTAGGCGGGGACGACGCGGATTTGGTCGGCGAGGTCTTTGCTGAGGGCAAGACGGGTTCCGCAAACGGTGCAAAGCATGTTGCGGCCGTTGGTGAGTTTTTTGACGCGCATTTGTTCGCAGAAGCCGATGTCTCGGAGCTGGCGACAGGCTGAGCCTTCTACTTCGCGGATCTGGAATTCGCAACCAGTCGCGGCCTGACTGAGGGTCAGGGCGGAATCACGTTCTAGTTCGGTAGCGAGAGTCGGCATGGTGTTCTACGAGAAAGAAAGCTTATTGAGACTGTTTCGCAATAACAAACGTGGTTTTTTTGGAGATTCTTTCAGCTGAGCGAGTCGATTTAGGGAGAAAGATGCGAATCGAGGACATCTTTGAGGAATGCGAGGGCCTGATCGACGTCTTCCGCGCTGACGTTGAGAGGGGGGATGAGGCGGATCGTTGTGGGACCGGCAGGTGGGACGAGGAGGCCTTTCTCTAATAAAGCTGAGCAGAGGTGAATGGAGGGGACTTTGTCTTCTGGGATGGCGAGCTTTGAGATGTCTAGGCCGATGCCGAGGAGGAGTCCATGGCCTCTGACTTCAGTGATGGCGGGGTGATTCCAAGAGGCGATGCGCTCGCGGATTTGGAGTTCACGGGCTCTGGCATTCGCGGGAAGGTCCTCGCTGATGATGGTCTCAATGACTGCTTTGGAGGCGGCGCAGGCGAGGGGATTACCGCCGTAGGTGGAGCCATGGCTGCCGGGGCCGAGGAGGGGGGCGTGTTTTTCGGCGATCCAAAAAGCCCCGATTGGGAAGCCGCCTCCCATGCCTTTGGCCCATGAAATGGCATCGGGGCGGAGTCCTGGAGCGATGGTATCGTAGCCGTTTAGATCGCCCGTTCGGCCGAAGCCGCATTGGACTTCGTCGAGTAGGAGGAGGAGGTCATTTTCTTGAGCGAGGGCGGAGAGTCCGGTGAGAAATTCTCGACTCATTGGATTGACGCCGCCTTCCCCTTGGATCGGTTCGATGAGGAAGGCTACGCTTTGATCGGTGAGAGCCGCTTTTACGGCCTTAAGATCATTTGGTGGAAGGTAGCGGAAGCCGGGGAGAAGTGGGTCGAAGCCTTCGTGGATTTTGGCCTGAGCGGTCGCCGACATGGAGCCGATCGTCCGGCCGTGGAAAGATTGCTGGAAGGTGATGATCTCGTAGCGGCCACTTTGTTGACCGAATCTCCGAGCAAGCTTGATGAGGCCATCGTTCGCTTCAGCTCCCGAATTGGAGAAGAAGATCTTGCCTGCCTGCTGGACGATTTTTTCTACGATGAGTTCGGCGAGGTCGGCTTGTGGGGCGATGTTGTAGAGATTAGAGCAGTGCATTAAGGTGCTGGCCTGCTGGGCGATGGCGGCGGTGAGACGGGGGTGACAGTGGCCGAGCGAGCACGTGGCGATGCCGGCGCAGAAGTCGAGGAACTCCCGGCCATTCTCATCCCAGACCCGGCAAGCTTGGCCACGCGTGATCGTGAGAGGGAATCTCCCGTAAGTTTGGAGAACGTAATTTTGAGTTTTTTCCTGCGTGGTCATCAGCTTGGTAAATTTGCTTTCTAGAGGGTTTGTTCCCACTTTGGAAGCACGACGATGTTGGGCGAGGCTGCGGAGCGGAGATTTCCGGATTATTTGAGTGAGATGAGAGGCGGAGGGCAATTGAAGTGAATAAGTGCCAGTCCTTTACGTCGAAATGCCTTGTTAAGAAACTGAGTTCAATCTCGGCCTCTTTCGTTCTGGAGCGCGATTGCTTCATTTCGCAGTTCAAAAACCCGCTTTTACTCTCTAGCTTTTTGCCAACAACGTGTCAGATCCATTGAAAGTCATCATCGCCTGCGGAGGAACAGGCGGCCATCTCTTCCCCGGCATTGCCGTGGCTCAAGAATTAAAGTCCCGTGGACATGAGGTCCTTCTCCTCATTTCTGAAAAAAAGGTCGATGCTCAGGCATCGGAAAAATACGCCGATCTCCGTTTTGAGACCGTGAATGCGATTGCTAAGCCTCCGACCTTCTCGCTCAAAATGCTCTCTTTTCTCTGGAGGCTGCGTAAGACGATTCAGCAATGCGGGGCGATCATCGAGCGGGAGAAAGCGGATGTCATTTTAGGGATGGGTGGTTTCACCTCCTTTCCTCCGGTCTTTGCGGGTGCGAAGAAGGGGCTCCGGACTTATGTGCATGATTCAAATGCTATTCCTGGGCGCTCGAATCGCATGACGGCGAAGCGGGCGACTGCGGTTCTGGTTGGGCTCGAAGAGGCTGCTAAGTTTCTCCCTGAGTCTACGGTCATTCAGACGGGGACCCCCGTGCGGGATGAGTTAGAAAAACTCCCCACCCGTGAAGAAGCCTGCCAAATCTTCGGGCTAGACCCTGCCAAAAAAACCCTCCTTGTGATGGGCGGCAGCCAAGGCGCACAACATTTAAATGAAGTGGTGGCGAAGGGATCTGAGGGGACTTCATGGCAGGTTCTCCACCTCGCCGGGCAGGCCGATTTTGAGCGCCTCGAGCGACAGGTGGGTCAGCGTGAGGGCTATCAGGTCTTAGCATTTTGTAATCAGATGGGGGCGGCTTACGCAGCCTCTGACTTCTGTGTGGCGCGCTCTGGTGCCTCCTCACTCACCGAGCTGAGTCATGTCGGTTTACCTGCTCTGCTGGTGCCATTTCCTTACGCTGCGGATGATCACCAAACTGCCAATGCTGCGGTCTATGAGAAGGCCAATGCCGCGGTCTTAATACAGCAAGACTCGATTGATGCAGACACCATCCAAGAGATGCTGCGGGATCTCGATGATGACATTATTGAGAAAATGTCAGCGGCGATGAAGTCGCTCTCCGAGCCGGAAGCGGCTGCTCACATCGCGACTGTAATTGAAGGATGACCATTAACGAATTTAGCGAAAAGTTGCTGAACCCCAGCCAGCCTCTCCGCGTTCACCTCATCGGAGTTGCCGGTTCAGGAATGAGTGGATTAGCGCGCTTATTGATCCAGATGGGCCATCAAGTCAGCGGCTCAGATCGGGTCACCTCAGGAGAGACCGAGCGGCTTCGCGACCTAGGGCTGAACTTCTCTTCACCCCATTCTGCCGAGGCGGTGGCAGAGGTAGATGCGGTCATCTATTCCTCGGCGATTCGTAAAAGTAATCCCGCCCTAGCGGCTGCGCTCGAGCTGGGGACTCCTACCTTTCGCCGGGCGGAGTGCCTCGCGGCCATTCTGCACACGAAAGATGGCGTCATTGTTTCTGGCACCCATGGAAAGACGACGACTTCCTCCATGATCGCGCACATCCTGCGCCAGAGTGACCAGCAACCTTGCCACTACGTAGGCGCGGAAATTCCCGTGCTAGGCTCAAACGCCGAGTGGAATCAAGACGGGGAATACCTCGTTGCAGAAGGAGATGAATCCGACGGCACCCTCGCGCTCTACCAGCCGAGGCATAGCATTGTTCTGAACGTCGAGGAGGAGCATCTGGATCACTATGAACGCGGGATCGAGCAGATTCGGGAAGTCTTTCAAACTCTCCTAAACCAGACGAGTGGCTCCGTGATCTATTGCCGGGAGTGCCCCGAGACGACCGCCCTCTGTGCGGAACGTGAGCAATCTATTTCATACGGTTGGGAGGACGCCGATTGGACCGCTACTGAACTCTCAGAACAAATTGGCACCGTCAGCTTTACCGTGAATCATAAGGGCGAGGAGCTGGGGCGCGTGCAGCTCGGCATCCCTGGGCGGCATAATGTCCTGAACGCTCTGGGGGCTATCGCCATGGCCACCGCATGTGGGGTTGATTTCTCCCTCATGAACCGCGCCCTCTCAGCCTTTGCTGGGGCAAAGCGCCGCTTCGAGACAAAGCACCTCAGCAAGCGTTACCGCATCGTAGATGACTACGGTCACCATCCTACGGAAGTTGCTGCGACTTTGCAGACTGCTCGCACTTACGCGCCGCAGCGGATCGTCATCCTCTTCCAGCCGCATCGTTATAGCCGCACCGAGAAGCTCGCCGCTGATTTTGGTAAAGCTCTCCAATCTGCGGATTTGGTCTTCGTCACTAGCATTTATGCTGCGAGTGAGGACCCCATCCCCGGGGTGAGTGGGCAGACCATTGTTGATGCGATCGAGGCGCACGGCTCCACCAAGGCGCAGTATCTTCCTGACTTAGAATCCGCCCATCACTGCGTGGGGAATGCCCTGCAAGAGGGGGATCTCTTCCTCACGCTCGGCGCGGGTAATGTCCATGAAGCTGGGAATCGGATCATTCGTGATCTTAAGATCCTTGAAGAAATTCAGCTAGAAACTGGGATCGAGAAAATCAAACTCTATGAACCGATGGCTCGCCATAGTACGATGCGCGTCGGAGGTCCCGCTCAGTTCTGGATTGAGCCCTCGGAATTTCTCCAATTCGCGGAAGCGGTCAGTTTTTGTAAAGCTCGCGGCATCCCCGTGCGCATCGTGGGGCGTGGATCAAATCTCCTCGTTCGGGATGGCGGAATTCGCGGGGCTGTCATCCGTCCAGTCGGCGGTGCCTTCACGGAAGTCCGTGCCGAGGGCCAAACCATCACCGCGGGAGCTGGCGTGCGCTTTAAGAAAGTCGCCAGCGTGGCCCGTGAAAATGGGATAGGCGGCTTCGAGTGGATGGAGGGGATTCCCGGGAATGTCGGCGGGGGTCTGCGTATGAATGCGGGCGCGATGGGTGTGGAAACCTTCGATCAAGTGGTCAGCGTGACCTTCTTGGATGAAGATGGTGAGATCCGCACACGGGAGCGCAGCGCGATCGAGTCATTCTACCGAAATGTCCCAGAACTTCGGCGGAACTATGCCTTGCAAGCGACTTTCCAAGGCTCACCTGCCAGCTTGGAGGGCATTCAAGAAAAGCTGGATGAGTCTCGCCATCATCGCAATAGCACTCAGCCAAAAGCGGCCAGCGCAGGCTGTACTTTTAAAAATCCCGCAGTCTGTGGGGCGGGCCAGCTCATTGATGAACTGGGCCTAAAAGAAACCGGAGTAGGGCGGGCTGAAGTCTCGCTTGAGCATGGCAACTTTATTGTGAATCGAGGGGGTGCCACCTCGACTGAAGTCCTCTCGTTAATCGAGAGAATCAAAACGAAAGCGCTGGAGGAACGCCGCATCGAGTTAGAAACTGAAGTGCAAATTCTCGGAGAAGACGAGATTGTGTTTTAGCAGCGAGTGCTGGATCCTGTATTGTAGGGATCAAAAGAAGTCCCCATCTATGAAAATACTCCTCGTTTTTCTCTCATGCAGTGCCGTTCTGCTGGCGATGGCGACCGCTGAGCAAAAGCTCTCGTGGGAGAGGCCGGTTATTATCGGAGCGAGCCTTTCCGATGGCTTTCATCTCAGTGACATGGGGCTGCCTTTTGTATCGCAGCGCTCTAAAAAGCTGGGCTTGCATCACCACTTGCAGGCGAGTCTCAAGGTGAAACACGGACCCATCCTAAACCTTGGCTCAAACTGGACCTTCCTCGCAACGGAGGCCAAGGGAAAATATCAAATCAAGAAAGCGCAACAAGCCAAGCCCACCGTCGTCTTCGCGATCGATTACCTCTTTTGGTATCTTTGTGCCGAGCCAAGGCACCGGGGGCCCGGGTTTCAAGAGATGAAGCGCTTAGAGTTCTTTGAAGTCGGTTTGGCACATCTGGCCAAGCTCAAATGTCCCGTTGTGCTTGGAAATATTCCGGATGCGAGGAGCTCCGTGGGGAAGGTTCTCTCGCGGAAGCAATATCCCGGGAGCGAGCTGATCAAAAAAGCCAATACCCGTCTCAGTGCGTGGCTCAAGAAGCACCCCAATTTTGTCCTGCTGGATCTGCACCGATTTCACCAAGGTGCCTCCAGAAATGAGAAGATGGAAGTTCTCGGTGAGACCATCCCGGAGGGGAAAGCGCGGGAGCTTTACCTCCAGTGGGATCGCCTTCATCCCACCCTTGAGGGAGTGCGAACGATCGCCAAAGTGGCCCTAGAGGTGCTGGAAAAGCACGCCGAGAATTAGGGGGGCTTGGCGGGAGGAACACTGCGCTAAGTCGCGAAGGTGGTAAGATGCTAAGGGGGCTTAGGAGAAGAGATCCATCTGGGGGGAGTCGGCTTCAGGGAGCGCTTTTTTAGCCTTAGGTGGCGAGGACTTCTCTTTGCGGGGCTTTGAAGAGCTCATTTCAAGGTGGCTTAAAATCTCCTTCGCTCGATCAAGAATATTCTTCGGCAGGCCGGCGAGCCGCGCGACCTGAATGCCGTAGCTTTTATCGGCCTGTCCGGGGAGGATTTTACGAAGGAAGATAATGTCCTCATTCCATTCGCGGACCGCGACATTGAAGTTGGCGACGGATTCCTTAGCGTCAGCCAAGGCGCAGAGCTCGTGGTAGTGCGTGGCGAAAAGGGTGCGGCAGCGGACTTCATCATGCAGATGCTCGGCGACAGACCAAGCGATGGAGAGCCCATCAAAGGTGGCGGTGCCTCGGCCGATTTCATCGAGAATCACGAGAGACTTATCAGTCGCGTTATTTACGATGAGAGCGGTTTCATTCATCTCCACCATGAAGGTGGACTGACCTTTGGCGAGGTCATCTGAGGCGCCAACTCGGCAGAAGATGCGATCGGTGAGGCCGATGTGGGCCTGCTCGGCAGGGACGTATGCACCGATTTGTGCCATCAAGGTGATGAGGGCGATTTGGCGAATGTAGGTGGACTTACCAGCCATGTTTGGGCCAGTGAGAATTTGTAGGAGGCTGTGCTCCGGTTCGATGAGGGTATCGTTCGGGACGAATTTTTCATCGACGAGAGTTTGCTCGAGGACGGGGTGGCGACCGTTGACGATTTGGAGATGGCGGGAGTCGTCGAGAACGGGGCGGGTGTGTTGGTAGAGTTGCGCGGTCTCGGCGAAGGAGATGAGGACATCGAGCGTGGCGAGGGCGTCGGCGGTGTTTTGGAGCGGGACGAGATGGTCAGTCACTCCGGCGCGGAGCTTGATGAATTCTTCGTATTCGAGTGCTTTGGCGCGGTCATCAGCGCCGAGGACTTTGCCTTCCACTTCCTTTAGCTCGGGAGTGATGAAGCGCTCGGCGTTGGCCATCGTTTGCTTGCGCTGGTAATTGTCGGGGGCTTGGTCAGCTTTGGCTTTGGTGATCTCGATGAAGTAGCCAAAGACGTTGTTGAATTTGATTTTCAGGGTGTCGATGCCGCTGCGCTCGCGTTCAGATTGTTGGAGTTCGGCGATCCATTGTTTGCCGGAGCGGGAGGCCGAGCGGAGTTCGTCGAGCGCCTCGGAATGCCCATCGCGGATGATGCCGCCGTCTTTGAGATGGGCAGGTGGTTCCTCGACGAGGGCCTCTTGAAGGGTTTGAACGAGGTCGGGGAATTCCTCGATTGAGTTGAGGAGTTGGGCGTGGAGACCGGAGGTCTCCGCCACGGCAGAGAGGTCTGACTTGAGGTCGGGGATTCGCTCGAGGGAGCTTTGGAGGGATTTGAGGTCGCGTGCATTGCCGGAGCCTTGGGAGAGGCGGCCGGTGGTGCGCTCGATATCACGGATGTTTTTTAGGGAATCGCGGAGTTTGGTGAGGAGGTAGGGCTCGGCGAGGAGAGAAGCGACGAGGTCGAGGCGAGCGGTGAGTGAGGTGAGCTCACAAAGGGGGTGGAGGATCCAGTCGCGGAGCTTTCGGGCGCCCATCGGGGTGGAGGTGCGATCAAGGACACCGAGGAGGGTGTGTTGTTTTCCGGAGCGGGACTCGACGAGGTCAAGATTGAGTTGGGAGGCGGAATCAATTAGGACGTAGTCTGAGATATTTCGTACTTTGAGAGATTTGAGGTGGTCGCAGTTGCGGCGGAGTTGGTAGGTGAGGTAGTGGAGCGCTCCTCCGGCGGCGGAGAGGGCGGAGCTCATGCCAGCGCAGCCGAAGCCATCGAGTGATTGGACCTTAAACTGGTCTTTCAGCGTGAGGAGGGCTTGTTCGGAAAGGAAGGCGTAGGAGTCGTAAGGAAGGGAGTTGCGGAGGCTTCCGAGTTCCTTGGTCTGGTCTTCGGGGATGAGGAGCTCAGATGGGGAGAGGCGAGCTAGTTCGTCTTCGAGTTGCTGGCGGTCGGCGAATTCGGCGACGGTGAATTCTCCGGTGGTGTGGTCAGCGCAGGCGAGACCGAAGCAGGGCTTTTTCGCGCTCCCTCCGATGAAGATGGCGGCGAGGTAGTTATGGCGGGTATCGTCCAGGAGGGAGAGGTCATCGACCGTGGAGGCAGAAATGATTTGAGCGATTTCACGCTCTACGATCTTCCCCGGCTGGGGCTCGGTCGTTTGCTCGGCGATGGCGACGCGCTTGTTGGCTTTGATAAGCTTGGCGATGTATCCTTGTGCTGCGTGGTGTGGGACGCCGCACATGGGGATGTCATTGCGCTTCGTGAGGGCGACATTGAGGATGCCGGCGGCTGCTTTGGCGTCTTCAAAGAACATTTCATAGAAGTCTCCCAGGCGGTAGAGGAGGAGGATATCCTCAGGCAGGGAGCGTCGCATGGCCATGTATTGGGCGATCATCGGGGTCAGCTTTTTCTCTCCTGCCATTGATGGTATTTAAGAGAGGGAGGCGGACGGGGGGAATGGAAAAAATGAGAAGCTCGCTTGGAGGGGGAAGGGAGTGATGTTAAGCTGTGAGCATGTCGGCATTGAGAGACTCTTTTTTTATCAGCGAGGAAGACTACTTGGCGGGTGAATTAGTTTCGCCCATCAAGCATGAGTATGTTGCCGGACGGGTTTATGCGATGTCTGGGGGGACGGCGAATCATCAAAGAGTGGCGCGAAATTTTGTTGTTTCTGCGAGTTCTGGGCTTCGGAGGAAATCTTGTGAGCCTTTCGGGAGTGATTTGAGTGTTCGGGTCGAGCAGCTCGGTGATGTCAGTTATTTTTATCCTGATGCTTCGGTGGTTTGCTCGCCTTTGGAGGGATCGGCTCAGTTTACGGATGCTCCGGCGGTGGTTTTGGAGGTGCTGAGTCCTACGACTCGCCGGATTGATGAGACCTCGAAGTTGCAGGCGTATCTGAGTCTAGCGAGCTTGCAGGTTTGCCTACTGGCTGAGTCGGATGAAGCTTTCGTGCGGGTTTATCGCCGCAAGGATGACGAATTCGTGGTCGAGGTCTACGAGGGAAGGGAGGCAGAAATTGCTTTGCCTGAGATTGAGATGACTCTCTCATTAGAGGGTCTCTATCGCGATGTGGAGTGACTCTTTTTTTATGCCAAAATCTCGGTGATCGGCTTGCCGGTTTTGCCGCCCATTTTAAAGGGGCGTTTGTTGGGCGAGTAGAGGACTTGATCGTGAGGGAGGCCCATCGCGGCGGCGATGGTGGCGTTGAAGTCCGCGGCGCTAGTCTTCTCGCTGATGACGTTTGAGGCGGTGTCATCGGTCTCGCCGTAAACGCTTCCTCCTTTGATACCGGCGCCAGCGAGGGCGAAGGAGAAGGCTTTCGGGAAGTGGTTCCGACCGGAGTCTTGATCGATCTGCGGGGTGCGGCCGAACTCGGTGGCAATGACGATGAGGGTGCTTTCGAGCAGTCCGCGCTGCTCAAGATCGCTCAGAAGAGCGGCGTATGCTTGATCGAGGACGGGGAGCATCTCATTGGCCTTGGTGAAGGCATCGGCATGCCAATCGAAGCCACTAAATTGCACTTCGACGAAGCGGACGCCGTGCTCGACGAGGCGGCGGGCGAGGAGGACACCTTTGGAAAATTTTGCGCTCCCGTATGCGGCGAGTGTATCGGGTGATTCTTGGGAGAGATCGAAGGCTTCGAGGTCCTTTGATTTCATGAGGGCGAGGGCTGAGTGGAACATTTCGTCATAGGCACGGATGCTGCGTTGGCCTTTCCGAAATTTTGCGTTGAAGCCTTCGTCGAGTTGAGTGCGGAGGGCGATTTGGCGGTTGAAAGCAGCCTCGGAAAGGTTGCGGCGACGTTGGGAGTTTTGCAGTCCTTTTTCGGCGTCGCCAATCGGGAGCGGGGCGACTTGGGGATCGAAAAATCCTGCTCCCGGGTGGGCGTTGCCCGAGTGGACCGTGACGAAGGGCGGGAGGGTGCCCTTGAGTCGCTGCGGGTCGAGCTTATTCGCCCATGATCCGAGTGAGGGGTGGGTGATGGATGCTCGCTGGGTGTAGGATGTGTGGATGTGATAGTTGCCCTGAGCGTGCGCTCCTTGGGTGGAATTCATCGAGCGGATGATGGCCATTTTATCGGCGTGTTTCGCGGTCCTTTGGAGGTGCTCGCCGAGTTGGATGCCATCGACATTTGTGGAGATGCTTTTGATGGGGCCGCGAATCTCGGAGGGGGCCTGGGGCTTGGGATCGAAGGTGTCAATATGGGTCATGCCGCCCGCCATGTAGAGGTAGATCACGTTCTTGGCCTTGCCTTTTGATTGGGCGATCGCCTCGGCGGCCTCGGCGGAGGAGAACCAAGAGGCGGAGGCGCCTCCGAGGGTCACTCCGAAGGCGCTCTGAGCGGTGGTGGAGAGGAAGTCGCGGCGTGATGTTTCGTCGAGTTGATGTAGGGGGTTCATTGGACAAAGAGGAAGCGGTTAGAGGTGAGGATGGCGCGGGCAAGGGTGGCGGCGGATTCGGGCTTGCTAACTTCTGGGAGGAAGGCGGCTTTTTCGGCGGCGGTTGGGAAGGCTGAGTAGAGGCTGAGGAAGAGGAAATCGAGTCGCTCCGCTGGGGATTGGAGTGTTTTTAGATTCTGAGCGAAGGAGTTTTTTCGCCTGGTGAGGAGGTCTGTCTCGTTACCGTTTAGGAGGCGGAGAGCTTGAGGGACGGTGGCCTGAGTGTGGGCGGATGAGGGGGCCTCTGCATCAGATCCTCCGAATTCTGAAATGAATGATCCACCGCGCTGGGGGGCCGGGAGCTCTGAGCTACGTAGCTGGGTGGGAGGGTGGGTGGGCGCGGCGATCTGAGCGTTACGGCCTAGGGCGGGGCGGACACGGGCGATGAGAGGGTCTTTTTCTGCCTTTTCGTTTGTCTCTTGGCGGGATTTTTTGTCTCGATTTTTACGGAGCTTGCGGAGCTGGGCGTTAAGGCGGCGGACTTCGATCATTTTTTTTGCGTCTTGTGCGATGCGGAGTTGTTTCCGTAGGAGGGAGCGCTGTTTTTGGAAGTTGCGGCGTTGGGCCTCGGTTCGGTCGATTGTTTGCTTGATTTCTTTGAGTTGCTCGCTGTCGGCGGTCATGAGCTGGGTGAAGGAGTTACGGTATTTTTCCCAAGCTTCCTCGAGGGAGTGGTTCCGCTGGGAGTCGATGTTTCCGGAGGCGAGAGTGATGAAGGAGTCGCGGATTTCCTGGGCATTGAGTCGCCGGAGAACGGGGCCTGTGAAGTGGAAGGCAAATCCTGGGGAGGGTTCAGCGAGGGTCACTTCTCGCTGGAAGAGCTGGGTGTGGTAGAGGATGCGGAGGAATTCTTTCAGGTCGTATTTGACGGCTTGCATTGCTTGTTCGAGGAGCGTGGCGAGTTCAGGATAGTGAGTTTCTGCTGAATTACTCAGGTCCTCGGTATCGGGAATGAGGCCGTATCCGAAGACGTATTTCCAGAGGCGGTTGCTAATCGTTTTGGTGAAGTAGGGATTACTGGGCGAGCTGATCCAGCGGGCGAAGGAGTCTCGGCGTTGTGCGGGAGGGATCTCACCGGTCTCTTCTCCGAAGAGGAAATTAGGCAGGATTGCTTGTCCGGCCTGGCCGTCCTCATAGGCGTAGTCGCTGGGGAGCTTGAGTTTTTTTTGTGGGGAATCTGCGAGGGCGTTGCGATTATGGAAGCGGAAGATCGATCCGAGGTTTCGGATTTCTGCTTTTTTCAATTTCTGAGCCCTCTTGAATGATTCTTTTTTTCTAAGGGCGCGCCGTTCTCGTGGTGAGAGTTTCGCGAGGTGTTTGCCGGGTTGTTGCTTGTTGCTTGTGGCGATGCTTTGAAGGATTTTTTCGCGGCCCTCTTTAAACCGGTATTCGCTGCCGCCAAGAAAGGCGGCGAGTTGATAATACTCCATTTGGGTGGTGTCATCAAAGGGATGGTCGTGACACTGAGCGCAGCCGATCTGTTGGCCGAGGAAGATTTGCACTGTGTTGCTGACGTTATCGAGGAGCATGCCGCGGTCGCGCAGGTAGTATCCGAGGGCGGGATTTTCTGAGATGTGGCCAGTGGCTGAGAGCATTTGATAGACCATCTCATCATAGGGCATGTTTTGCTCTACGGCCTTGCGGAGCCAGACGTGCCAGGCGAGGCCGTGGTGATCTAGTTTGGTTTTTAGGCGGAGAAGATCGGTCCAGAAATTGAAGAGGCGGGAATCGAAGCCGGGGGAGGTGATGAGTGAGTCGATGAGATGGCGGCGCTTATCGAGTTCTTGATTTTCTAGGAAGCTGCGGGCTTCTTGGTGAGTGGGGAGGCGGCCGATGATGTTGAGAAAGCTGCGGCGGAGGAAGGTGGCGTCATCAATGAGGGGCTTGGGCTCGATGCTTTGTTTTTTTTGGGCTGTGATGAGAGCGGCGTCGAGCTCGCGGGCGCTGTTAAGGATGATTTCGAGTGGGAGAGTTTTTGCGGAGATGGGGGAGGTGGTTGGGAGGAGTAGGAAACTGAAAAGGGTGAGCAAGAGAGCTTTCATGGCAGGTGGAGGAAGAGGGGCTGATGGCGGAAGGTTGGGGCGTTTAAAAAAGAAGGGCGACGATTTCCGAGTCGGAGAGTAGGGAGGGGTCCTCAGCAGCGTTGGCGAGGAGTTCACTGGCGATGGCGTCTTCAAGCTCATGCCAACCTTCCAGAGACTCGCTGGCATCTGTGATGAGTGGGCTCGGCGGGCTTACGGAAGCCGGAGAGCCGGAGGGGAGTGAGAGGAAAATGGCGAGGGCGGCGACTGCGGCGCTTGCCGCGGCGAGGAGGGGCTTGGCGGCGAGGAGGGGCTTCCACCAGGCTGGTTTGGCGGAGGATTTCTCTATGCGGAGGCGGCGGAGGGTCTCTGAAGTGAAACGAGAAGATGCTTCTTCGCGCGCGGGGTCTGCGCTGGCAGTGCCGGCAGTGCCAAGAAGGCTCCAGAGGGCGTCGCTCTCAAGGTCGACGTCGTGGTCTGGTAGTTCGTTTTTGCTGCGATTTGAGTTCATGGTGCTTCCGTTCATGGGAGGAAACACCCGGAATGCGGGGAAGTTGCAAAAAAAATGAATGGGAGATGAATGGGAGGGAGTGCTACTTACTTGGCGCGTTCGTTTCCCCAGAGAAGGACGTGGAGACGTGGGGAGAAGCGGTATCCTTGGTCGCGGCAGATGTCGGCGAGCCAGAGGGAGCGGGATTGGAGGGTGCTGGGGTCGCGGCCCTCCGGCATGAGGTGGATGCGGTTTGGGGGGAGTTTTAGCTCTGTTTGTAGGGCTTGGACTTCGTCGAGGTCATTTTGATGACAGACGACAAATTTAAAGATGCTTTGGGAGAGGGAGACGAGGTGCTGAAGAGCGGGGAAATTGAGACGGAGTTTTTTGTCGATGCGGGAGTTGGAGAGCTTTGGGGAGATGTTAAAATGGGTGATGCGTTCGCTGAGTGCGGGTGAGGGGATTTGGGTGCCGTTGCTTTCGATTTCGATGAAGGGGATGTGAGGGAGAAGTTGGAGAAGCTGGAGAAGGTCGCTTTGTTGGAGGAGTGGTTCGCCGCCGGTGAGGACGAGGCGGTCGCAGTGGTATGCTGCGATGAGGGGGGCGATTTTAGCGGGGGTGAGCTCGGTGATTTGTTCGCTTTTGGAAAACTTGATGCCGTCTTGATGTTGCCATGGGGTGTTTTCCCAGTTCCAGGTGTAGGGGGTATCACACCAATGGCAGTGGAGATTGCAGAGTGAGAGGCGGAGGAAGACGGCGGGTGATCCTAGGGAGGGGCCTTCGCCTTGAAGGGTATGAAAAATCTCGGGGGAGCCGTTGGGAAGGCGGGAGATTTTCATGACAAGACGGTGGTCCGAAAGCTGGAGCTCTCGGCTACGATTTTACAGGAGGGCGTAGGTTTTTAGGAGGCTTTTTAGGGCTTCGGTTTTTTCGTCGGAGAGGTTCACGAGGGGGAGGCGGATCTCATCGGAGCAGTGGCCTTGCAGGGCGACCGCGGATTTGATGGGGACGGGGTTGGTGTCTAGGCCCATGAGCCCGGAGAGGAGGGGGTAGTAGCGTTTTTGGAGCTCAAGTGCTTCAGAGTATTCACCCTCTAGGCAGCGCTGGACGAGGCTGACGAGGACCTCAGGGATGAGGTTGGCGGCGACTGAGACGAGTCCGACAGCTCCACAGGACATGAAGGGGAGGGTGAGGGGATCGTCTCCGGAGAGGATTTGGAAATCTTCTGGGACGGCTTGGATGAGTTGGTTGATGCGATCGACAGAGCCACCAGCTTCTTTATTGGCGATGATGTTTTTACAGTCGTTAGCGAGACGGGCGCAGGTTTCAATCCCGATTTCGACGACGGAGCGGCCGGGCACGGAGTAGAGCATGATGGGGAGGCCGGTGTTGGCTGCGACCGTTTTATAGTGCTGGTAGAGGCCTTCTTGATTCGGCTTGTTGTAGTAGGGACAGACTTGGAGGGAGGCGTCAGCGCCTGCGGCTTCGGCAGCTTGCGTGAGGTGGATCGCTTCGACGGTGGAGTTCGCGCCACTTCCCGCGAGGACGAGGGTGCGTTTGTCGGCGTATTCGACGGCGGCCTTGATGACTTCAAGGTGCTCATCCGAGTTGAGAGTGGGTGATTCTCCGGTGGTTCCTACGGGGACGATTCCGGTGATTCCGGCGGCGACTTGGCGATCGATGAGGGCTTTAAATGCCTCGTGATCTAGGGAGCCATCGCGAAAAGGGGTAATAAGTGCGGTAAAAGTGCCAGCGAACATGGGGGCTTTCTAGTGGGAAAAATACCCTTTGGCTAGAGTTGGTCTTTGAAAAATGATGAAAGCTAGTTTTAGGAGTATTTTAACTCCTTGGTGGGGTCGGTCTCATAGTCGATGTGGTAGCTGGCGAGGGTCATGCGATCGACGACGACTTTTTGGAATTTGAGATACATGGCGTCATCTTCATAGATGCGCTTTTTCTCGAGGCTTTCGAACTCTAGTGAAATGTAGAAGGGCCATTCTGACTCTGGGTCAGTGGCCCGTCCGGTGCGGATGCTCTGGATTTCTGGGACCTTCAGGAGAATGCTGCGCGAGGTGCGCATCATTTCGGCGAGGCCGTCTTCATCGACCTCGGGTTTGAGTTTAAAGAAAAGAAGGTGATGAATCATCCAGAAGTAGGGGCTGTGATGAGGATGATTACGGCGATTAGGACTTCCAATTCAGCGCTCCTTTTTTCAGAGCGTAGACGTAGGCGATGGTGAGGAGGGCGGCAAAGCTGGCCATGCTCCAGAGAACCATAGCGCTCCCGGGTTGGCGGATGAGGTCTGCAAAGCTCACGGCCCAGGGATACATGAAGACTACCTCGATATCGAAGATGACGAAGAGCATCGCGACGAGGTAGAACTTCACGCTGAAGCGCGGAGCGCCATCGCCGATGGGGATCATGCCGCACTCGTAAGGTGTTTCTTTTGTTTTATTGTAGGCGCCTTTTTTACCGAGAAGAACGCTGAGGCCCAGAGCCGCTCCGGCGAATCCGAGGGCGGCGAGGGCTTGGAGAATCACGGGGAAGTAGTCAGTCAACATGGTGATGCGGTGGTTAGGAAAAGAGGGGTGAATTTAGGAGAGGATTTTTCAGAGGAAGAAAGGTGGTAGAAAAAAGCCCGCGTCGGGGACGACGCGGGCTATTAAAAGATTCGTTGCTAGTAAGACCAGCACCAATTTTTGTGAAATTACGCTTCTTGTTGCGCAATATTGTCACTGTGCGCCTCTTGAATGCGCTCGAGTCCACGATATTCCTTGCCGTCTTTCTCGACAAATCCGCGGGTTACCAGGTTTTGCAATTTCTCGTATGCACGGAGGCGAAGCATTTCTTCACCGCCGCTGACTGCATTGCGCTCCTTTAAGCGCTCGTAAACATCCTCGAAGAGCTCGTTGAAGCCAAAAAGTTTGGGATCTGAGCTAAGAACATTCACCAATTCATCGGTGACATGATCGGGAAGTCGACGGGAGAAACGCGTCCGTTTTGTAGTTGCCATAACGGCGTGAGTCTAGCGGCTATTTGCGAAAAAAGCGACTGAAAACACTCGCAATAATACGAAATCGAAAAATAAAGCAAGAATTTAAGTTAATTTTTCTAAACTATAATTACTTTAAGCGATACAGTTCCGGTGTTTGTCTCTTGTGGTTTTATTTTCGCTTTCTTAAGCTTCATCAGATGATCGCACGCTTAAAAGGAGAGATATGGGAGGCCCTGCCCGGTCGGATTGTGGTGGGAGCTGGGGGAGTGGGGTATTTGGTGAATGTGCCGCTTTCGACTTATGATGCGATTAATCCGGTGGAGGGGCAGGAGATTGATCTCCGAATCTACCAGCATGTGAGGGAAAATTCTTTAACCCTTTATGGATTTCGCAAAGATGAGGAGAAAGATATTTTTCTTCTTTTGATCGATCGGGTGAGTGGGATCGGCCCGGCGACGGCTTTGGCGGTTTTAGGGGGGCTGCCGGTGGAGGGCTTTAAGCAGGCGGTGGTGAATGGTGATGCGGTGGGGATTTCTGGGGTGAAGGGGATTGGCAAAAAGACGGCTGAGCGGATTATTTTAGAGCTCAAGGATAAGGTGGGAGTGGTGCAGACTTGGGAGGCTGGGACGGATCGCACAGATGCGGCTCGTGATGCCGAGATGGGGCTGATGGCGCTCGGCTTTAAGCAAGCCGAGGCGAGAAAGGCGGTGGATCGAGTTTTAAAGGATCATGCGGGAGCGGAGAGCGCGGAGATTATCCGCTTAGGCCTGCGCGGGTGAATTTCTGGCGGAGAGAGTGCGTGATCGCTGGGGGAAAGCGTATAAAAAGCACAAAAAAAGGCCCTGAACTCTCATGTGGAGCTTAGGGCTTCTGTTTTTGAGTGTCGGTGGGTTTTGTCTCTGTCGCTAGAGTTTCTTGCGCAGTTCATCGTAGTCTTTGCGGAGTCCGCAGAGCTCGGTCTCTCGTTGAGTGATTTCATCAAGGAGGTCTGCAAGTTGGCGGAGGGTTTCTGCCTGATTCGGGGCGACACGTGTTCCGTTGCGCGAGCCTATCGCAGCTCCGCCTTGGCGGACCCAGTTATGAATAGTGAGCTGGGTGATCTTGAATTTTTTTGAAGCATTGGCGACGCCGCCGCGTCCGTGCTTCACATTATAATCATTCACCCAGTTAAGCACATCGGCTTTTTCAGCGGCAGTGTATCGCTTGCCTTTTGTGTTCGACATGCGCGGATCTAAGAGTCTCATATCTCGATCAGCAAGAAGAATGAGGTATTTTTTTTTACAAAAATTATACGGCCTTTGTTAGATCGAGAATTTCAGAAAGAGCAGTTACATGTGAGATGCAGTGTTCTGAAACTTTTGCACGTGTGACATAGCCGAAGTAGCCAATGAAGTGATCCACGAGGGGGAGGGTTTCAAGATCGCTCGCACCATCTCCAACCATGATGAGGTGATCTGGCGAGTGTTCTTTTCTGAGCTGAGAAATAATCTCGGGCTTTCCGCCATCCCGAGTGGTGGGGTAGGTCTCATCGTAGCCGAGGTAATCCCCCGCTTGGTCGAAGTGTAGCGGGACAGCTTCGATCCTCTGAATGCCTAGCTCTAGGGCGAGGGGCTGGATGCAGGGGGTGAAGCCACCTGATATGATGAGGCACTCCCAACCGTCTTCTCGAAGTGACTTTACGGTTTGATACGCAGTGGGTTCGATGTGTTTTAGATACATCTGCCCAATTTCGTAACATTGTTTTTGGCTGGGGCGGATGAGGTCTAGTCTCCGAGCGAAAACTTCTTCAACTGGGACCTCGCCATTCATCGCTCGGTTGGTGAGATCTGCGACTTGATAGAAGATTTCTTCCCCGGCGAGGCGGGCAAGTTCATCGATCCCTTCAATGGCGGAGAGAGTGGAGTCACAGTCGAAGGCGATGATTTTTTTCATAAGTTATTCGGAAATGCGGACGGGGGTGAAGATGGGGGTAAGTTCGAAGAGGGTGAGCATGTCTTTATTGTTGAGGCGGATGCAGCCATGCGAGGCGGTTTGGCCGATGAGATCCTCGGCGTGGGTGCCGTGGAAGTAGATGTAGCGTTGATAGGTGTTGGCATTTTGTTCATCGAGCCCGTGGAGCCAGAGGATGCGGGTGAGGATGGCATCGTCACTTTTTTCTCCGGTCCAGACAGAGCGTGGGAGGCGGCCTTTGAAGCTGGTGTAAAGTGGAGCGCCCTCGCCAATGCGCTCACGGATTAGAAAGTTGCCGGTAGGGGTTTGGTAGGAGCCTTCTTGAAAGCCGGGGCCCTTCGCTGCGGTGGAGACGGGGGCATTGAAGACAATTTCCCCGTCTTTGGTGAGGGTGACGCTTTGTTGACTGATCGAGACCTCGATCAGGAGATTAGGCTCAGACGGGTTGTGGCTCGAGCGCTTTGGCATCATCAGACTCAGGTGGGGGAAGTTGGCGATTGGGTTCCTGTGGCTTCATGCCGAGTTTCTGGATGAGGGCGAGGTCTTTCTCGACTGCGGGGTTTTTTGCAGTGAGGAGCTTATCGCCGTAGAAAATCGAGTTGGCCCCTGCGAAGAAGCAGAGAGTTTGGGCTTCTTCGGAGAGGTTCGTGCGGCCGGCTGAGAGGCGGACCTTGGCCTTGGGCGCGGCGATGCGGGTGAGGGCGATGATGCGGACGACGTCGAAGACATCGACTCCCTGTTCTTCAGCCATCGGGGTGCCGGGCATGGGCATGAGAGAGTTGATGGGGATGGACTCGGGCTGGGGATTGAATTCCGAAATGACCTCAAGCATTTTGAGGCGGTCCTCGGTCGATTCGCCAAGTCCCAGGATGCCGCCGCAGCAAACCGACATGCCGGCGTCTTGGACGTTGCGGATGGTGTTAAGGCGGTCTTGGAAGGTGTGGGTGGTGACGATGTTGGGGTAGTGCTCGGGAGAGGTGTCGATGTTGTGATTGTAGGCGGTGACGCCGGCTTCCTTGAGCTTTTCGGCTTCGTTTGGACCAAGTTCACCGAGAGTGACGCAGACTTCCATACCGAGTTTTGAGACGTCTTGGATGATGTCGAGAACTTGCTCGAAGCGTTGAGTGCCTTTGCGGACTCCGCGCCAGGCGGCTCCCATGCAGAAGCGGGTGGAGCCGGCGTCACGGGCGGCTTGCGCACGCTTCATGATATCGCACTTTTCCATGAGGCGTTCTGCTTGCACGCCGCTATTATAGCGAGCCGATTGAGCGCAGTAGGAGCAGTCTTCTGAGCAGCCGCCAGTCTTGATGGAGAGGAGGGTGCAGAGTTGGACTTCAGCGGCAGGCCAATGTTCTTCATGGACGCTGCGGGAGCGTTGGATGAGTTCGAAAAGCGGAAGTTGGTAGAGTGCGTTGAGTTCTGGGAACGTCATGTGAGTAGAGAAATGATTTTAGCGGACCCAGCTTCCGGAGACGGAAGGCATGCGGCCGAAGGAGAGTTGTGCGTAGTCAGTTTTGCCTTTGGCTCCGATGAGGGGGATGCCGAATTTGCGCTTCCAAACGGCGGACATGCTCTCGCCGGTGTGGCAGCCCCATGATTGGCAGAGGGCGTTTTTGTTAAAGGCTCCGCGGCGGATTTTGCCGAGGTCGTTTTCGTGAATCCACGATTGGGAGACGGCCATAACGTCGCTGCCGTAATCGAGCATGAAGCAGAAGCGGTTCGAGTGGCCGAAGAAGTCGAAGGTGACGATGTCGGAAGCGCGGTTGATGGCGGCGATGGCTTGGTTGCCGGAGTCGAACCAGACGAGCTTAGCATTCCGCTTGGTGGCCTGCTCGGTGATCCAAGTGGTGTAGGGTTTGTTGTCGTCTTTTCCGCGGACGAGGTAGCCTTTCTTATAAACGATCCACGTTATTTTGGCGCTGGGCCCGTGGGCTTTGCGGAGTTCATCCATGCGCATGGTGGAGGCGCGGATGAAGTTGGCCCACCAACGGTCGTGGCGATCGCGCTCGACGCGCAGGTCTTCCCAAGTGCGGGAGGCGGGGCCACCGCAGAGAATGACGTGCTCTTTCGCCATCAAGGGAGCGGCGAGGGAGATGAAGAGAAGTAGGAGGAGGGACTTCATAGAGAAAGCTTGGTCGAGGGGCTTGGTAATATCAAGGACGGAGAGG
>CALDZJ010000018.1 GCA_937944055.1 uncultured Verrucomicrobiales bacterium
CCACATCATCGCGGCACTCCGCAAAAACCACCACCTCTGGCAAATGCGAAAAATTCCACTTATCCCTCCCATGCTCCTCCAACACCTCCGCCATCGCAGAAATTTTCTCCTCCCCAATAAGCCCGCATAACTCGTCAATCACCCCTCTCTCTCTCCTAATTTAGCAAAAAACTCAAGCCTCCCCAACCCACCCCACATTTGACCCCATCCCTTTTCTCAAATAAGAACTCCCCCAGATGCTCGAAACCCTCCTCCTCATCCAGCTCATCGCCTGCGCCGCCATGACCGGCATCATCTGGATCGTCCAAGTCGCGATCTATCCCCTCTTTTCCCGCATCACCCCAGAAAATTTCGACTCCTACCACAGTCACTACACCAAACAAGTGACCTACATCATCGCCCCCCTCATGTTCCTCGAGGCCAGCACCTGCGCCACCTGCCTCTTCCTCGGAAACTGGCAAGACCACCTCATTCCCACCCTCCTTCTCGCCACCGTCTGGGCCTCCACCGCCCTCATCCAAGTCCCCCAACACGCTAAACTCAGCCCCCATAAAGCCCCCGCCCTCGTCCGCGCCAATTGGATCCGCACCATCGCCTGGACCACTCGCCTCGTTCTCCTCGCCTCTCTTCATGTCACTCATTCGTAGAATTAAAGAGAACGAAGCAGAGCTCTACCGTGAAATCCGGATCGCAGCCTTGCCCTAGAAAACAAATTGCCAAGCCCCCCATTCAAGCCGAATCTCTTTTACAAATGTCTGACTTCCTCGTGATCGGCTCTGGTGTGGCCGGGCTTTCCTTCGCCATCAAGGCTGCTGAGCACGGCAGTGTGACGGTCATCACCAAGGGCAAACTCCTCGAATCAAATACGGCATGGGCTCAAGGCGGGATTTCAGCAGTGCTTCCCGAAGGTCTCCGCGACCCTGATGACACTTGCGAAAAACACCTCGCTGACACCCTCGATGCCGGAGCAGGACTGTGTGACGAAGAAGCGGTGCGCGTGATCATTGAGGAAGGGGCCGAGACGATCGATGAACTCGTCGAATGGGGAACCGCTTTTGACAAAGACCACGATGACCCCGAACGCTACTCACTCGGCAAAGAAGGCGGTCATTCTGAACGCCGTATCCTCCATGCGAAAGACACCACGGGCCGTGAAATCGCCACCTCTCTCATCGAAACCGCTAAGAAAGATAGAAACATCACCCTGCTGGAAGATCACTACGCGATCGATCTCATCACGACCGGGAAGCTCGGCTCAGTGACCGATGATCGCATCTTGGGAGCCTACGTCTTGGACACGAAGTCGAAGGAGGTGAAGACGATGAAATCACCCCGCGTCATCCTAGCAACGGGTGGTTGCGGTAAGACTTATCTCTACACGACGAACCCCGACTCAGCCACGGGCGATGGACTCGCGATGTCATGGCGCGCCGGAGCATCCGTCGCCAACATGGAATTTGTGCAATTCCACCCCACCTGCTTTTACAACCCAGCGGCCACTGGTCCAGAAGCCCGTTCCTTCCTAGTCTCCGAGGCCGTTCGCGGTGAAGGGGCCGTTTTGGTAAATGCCGAGGGCCGCCAGTTCGTGAATGACCATGATCCACGCGGCTCACTCGCTCCTCGTGACATCGTCGCGCGGGCCATCGATACTGAAATCAAACGCACCGGAGCCACCTGCGTTTATCTAGATGTCTCACCGCTCGGTGATACCTTTACGGAGCGCTTCCCCTTCATTCACGAGACGCTCTTGGCCTTCGGTCATAATGCGCTCAAGAAACCCATCCCAGTAGTCCCAGCTGCCCATTATCAATGCGGCGGAGTGGTCACTGATCTGCAGGGTAAGACCTCGATCCGTGGACTCTACGCGATCGGCGAGGTCGCCTGCACCGGCCTGCATGGCGCGAATCGCCTCGCCTCAAATAGTCTGCTAGAAGGAAATGTCATGGCCCGCCGCGCTCTCGCGGAAATCATGCGCCTCTATCCTCCCGGGAAGGAAACCCCCACATCGCCGGCCATTCCGGCCTGGGAAAGTGGCAATGCCGCACCGCCAGATGAACTCGTGAATATTTACCACGCTTGGGATGAACTCCGGCGCACGATGCAAGATTACGTCTCGATCGTCCGGACAGATAACCGCCTACGCCGCGCGGCCTATCGTCTGAAAAATCTCCACCGTGAAGTGAAGGAATTTTACTGGGGCTACACTCTGACGCCCGATATCTTAGAACTCCGCAACTTGGTCGCCACGGCCTCCATCATCGTAGATTCAGCTCTCTTAAGAAAAGAATCACGCGGCTCCCATCACACCTTAGACTATCCAGATCGCGAGGCGCGCTTTGATCAAAGCACCGTCCTCCGCCGCTTCTAATGCCTCATGCCTCATGCGCTCAGGGCATAGAGCACGGTTTCAGGAAAGCTCCTTAAAGCTGGTATTCCCCATCCTCATCTGTGCCATACCACCCTAGCTCGCGGAAAGCGGTAATGATGGGGATTTCAAGATGATCATCTTCCCCCTCGGAGAATTCGACAGTTGCCGAGCGCGTCATGCCACGCTCAGAGGCGATGCTGATCACAGTCTTATTTGGCGGTAAATTAATCCAGTCACCCCAGTCTTTCTTATCATGCACCGGCTCCAACCCTGCTGATTGCAGAGCGGATACGACTTGTTTGATCGACGAGGCTTTCTCAGTTTCGGGCAAGTGTAGAACAGTTTCCATGGACAACGTGTGTGCTAGAAAGAAACCTCACCGATGAAAGGGGGAGCGCGCAAGAGCGAAAGAACGGAAAGAGGAAAAATTCTAAACTTCCACCCAAGTTCCCGCCCGATGGCTTTCCCAAGATTTTGCTGCGAGAATCACCCCCTTAGCCCCCTCACGCAGCGACCAAGGGAACGCCTCATCACGCGCCACATGCTTTAGAAAAAGTTCCCACTGCACTTTAAAGGCATTATCGCAAGGCCCAGGATCTACCACCTGCCAGCCCGCGTAGTAGTCGATCGGGCTATCCACATCAGGATTCCACACCGGGCGCGGAGTCTCCGCCGCACTCTGAGCCCAGCACTTCCGTAAGCCCACAATCGCGCTCCCCTTGGTCCCATCCACCTGCATCGTCAACAAATCATCGCGCCGCACTCTGACATCCCAAGACGAGTTAAATTGGCAAAGCACCCCCGTATCCGTTTTAAAGAGAGCATAAGCTGAGTCATCAGCAGTACAGGAATAGGGCTTCCCATCTTCCCCGATCCGCTCAGGCAAATGCGTCGCTGCATGAGTAAAGACTTCCGTGATCTTCCCAAAAAGATGATCGATCACGTAGCGCCAGTGGCAGTGCATATCAATGATGATCCCTCCCCCATCTTCCTTACGATAGTTCCAGCTCGGGCGCTGCGCGGGCTGCCCTTCATCATGACCAGAAAACACCCAATATCCGAACTCGCCCCGCACGGAGAGAATTTCCCCAAAAAATCCCTCTTCCTTTAATTTCTTAAACGCTTGGATCCCCGGAAGCCATAGCTTGTCTTGCACCGTGCCATTTTTCACCCCAGCAGCCTCCGCCACCCCTGCGATCCGCATCGCCTCGGCAGGCTCCACCGCGATCGGCTTCTCACAGTAAATATGCTTCCCCGCTGCAATCGCGCGCTCCAAAAAATCAACCCGATAAGGAGTCCCTGAGGCGTCGAAAAAAACAGAATAAGCATCATCCGCTAAAACCGCATCCAAGTCCGTGGAATACTTCTCAACTCCATATTTCTCAGCGAGAGCCCTGAGCTTCTCCTCACTGCGTCCCGTTAAAATCGGATCCGGCATCACCCGGCTCCCATCCTCCAAGAGGACGCCACCCTGCTCACGGATCGCCAAAATCGAGCGGACAAGGTGCTGATTTGTTCCCATGCGTCCGGTGACGCCATTCATGATGATTCCGATTCTCTCGGTGTTTTCTGTGCTCATTGTTTTCGGTAAATTTTGTCGTAGGCAGTTAAAATTTCATCGAGGAAATCTCCCTGATCTCGCTCCCACCACTTTGAGGAAAAAATCTCCACCTCACGCAGTCCATCAAAGCCTGCTTCCATCATCATCTCATCGATTCCCCGCAAATCCGCACAGCCCTCACCCATGATCCCTCGATCCAGAAGAAGGTCGCTTTGATCCGGCTTAAAATCGCAGATGTGATAGCGATCTAGCCATCCTCCCGCCGCGCAACGCTCGATCTGCTCAGCAAGGTCATGCTCCCACCAGACATGATAGACATCGAGCGCGATCCCCACATTTTCATGCCTTAACTCCTCACAAAGATCATTCGCAATCTTCAAAGAAGAAATCCCTGATCGATCTCCCGCATAGATCGGATGGAGAGGCTCCACCAAAAGCCGCACGCCATACCGAGCCGCCTCATCAGCCAGCTCGCCAATCCCATCCCGGATCTGCACATAATTTTCACGTGGAGTCTGGCCCACCGTAGCCCCACAAACCAAAACGAGCGATGGCAGCTCTAAGATCTCCGCCTCCCGAATCGCCTGCCGATTCACCTCCAAGGCATCACGCCGCTCCTTCTCGCTTTTCCCAGTAAAGAATCCTCCTCGCACCAGTGACACTCCTCGTAACCCGGCATCTTTCACCTGGCGTGCCACCGCGCATAAATCCTCCCCTTCCAAGGTCTCCCGCCAAATCGATATCCCGCCGATTCCGCGCCGCACATAGCCTTCAATACATTCATCAATTGACCATGGCCGAGTGGTGTAAGTGTGCAGGGCGAGTTCTTGGTAATCGTTATCCATCATCATTTAAGTCGTCTCTCCAATCAAAAGCGCCCCTTTCACAAGGAGAACATTCTTAGCCTTCTCCTTCTCCACGATCTCACACTGCAATGAACGCCCCACTTCTCTCGCCAGGCTTTTCATGGATAGATCGACGCTGGTCAGGCGCGGATAGGTAATTTCATAGACCGGACTGCGATCACATCCCGTGACCCGCACATCTTCTGGGATTCGTAAATCGAGCCTGCGGAGTTGCTGCATCAAAATGATCCCCACCACATCATTCACCCCGATGAAGTTCCGCACTCCAAGATCATATTGAGCCTTCACCGCCTCAATCGTCAGGTCTTCTGGGCTAGAAACCAACCAGCAGTCCCGTTCCTTTTCAAACTCAATCCCACTCGCCTCACAACCCTCCACGAAGCCTTGCACCCGAGCCCGCCACACATCCTCGATGCCTCGATAACCCACGAAGCAACAATTCCCCTTCACTCCACGCTCTCCCAGATGAGTCGCGATTTGATAAAGCGCATCCCGGTGATCACTCACCACCTGTCTCACTCCGCGCACGATCCGGTTCAGGACCACGCAGGAGGCCCCACGCTCCTGAATCTCCGCTAAAACCCGCGAAGAGGGACGGTGAAAAGCAAAGACAAAGGCATCAATCTCTCCTCCCTTTTTATGAGGAAAAGGCTGATAATGATTTTGATAAGTTTCCACGATGACGTTCGCAACCGAAGGCTTTAAACCATCGCGCAAGCCATCAAGAAGGCTGCGAAAACTATAAAAGAGCTGCATGCTCGTCTCCTTACCAGGAGGAAGCACGACCTTCACCGTGAGGATCGATCTCTCCGCGTGACGCCGCTGCGTCTTGCGCACATAGCCCAGCGCTTCAGCCACCTTCTCCACATGGGCGCGGACCTCATTCCCGATTAATGACGAGCCACCCAGAGCGCGTGAAACCGTCGCCTTGGAGACCTGAGCTTTCAGCGCGACCTCAGACATCGTCACTTTTTTATGAGGCTTTTGCATCATCTCTCATACTTCAATCTTTTCGCACAATCTGCCATGATTTCGCGCTCCCAATCTGGGCGCCGTGGACACTGCGGATGAGGCTCACTTGAAGGAATCCGCCCCAGAAGATGCTGAAAGACCGCACAACTATGCTTATACGCAGGAACCGCTTCTCGGAATGCCACATTCCCAAGATACTGCAACGCATCATTCAGCTCATAATAATCCTCACTCCCCTCCACCCATAAGCGATCACGCTCCGCAAATTTCTCCGGGCAAAAGGCCGCCAAGCCTAAGAGGTAATCCGAGCCGTATTCGATCATATCAATCCCTAAGTCATTCCCAGTATAGATTCGAAAATCAGGCCGGATCTCATCTCTCAAAGCCAACCTCCTCATCTCCTCTCCACGGCTCAGTGACGAGTGCTTAATCCCCTTCAAGGATGGGATCCCCATCAAAGCGCGAATCACTTCTTCTGAATAAATCATGCCGTTTGGAGCGAACATTTTTCCTAACTCAAAGCCCAAGACAGACTCATAAGGCTCACAAACTTCTCGATAAAGATCCACAATCTCACCCGCCTCCCACTCGTGAAAACGAGTCGTCTGAAAAACAATCGGCGTCCCTCCCAGCTCCGCGATCTCATCTGCCCCGCCTCGATACAAATCCACCAAATCACCCTCCAGCCCCTCCACAAAGACCCCCGCCACAAAAGGCCGATTTGGCCCCAGAGCCTCACGCGTCCATCTTAAGACCTCTTTTCTCTCCTCACTCGTCAAATAATTCGCATAGCCCGTATCCATATTCACCGCACAAGCGAGACCCGCCTCCTCTGTCCGCCGCACCGCTTCCTGGAAGGCCTCCTTGGCAATCCTCCCATCCTCCTCAAAAGGCAAAAGACATGCCGCCATCCCCTCCGGTTTACGCCCTAATTTTTTCTGCTGCTCTCGTGACTGCACACTCACGATGAAGAAATAGTTGCACGCAACAATTTTTCAAGCGGAATTTTAAAGGAGCTCTTTTTCTTAGCCCATCGGGTAGCGGATCTCCTCACTCACTTGATCAAGCTTGGCCAAGGTTTTCTCGTCTAACACTAAGCCCGCAGCTTTTAAAATAGGAGGCATTTGCGCCACCGCCCTCACCCCCACGATGGTGGAGGCCACGTAATCATGCTGCTTACTCCAAGCCGTGGCCAAGGTCGCGACATCCAGATCTAAGTCCTTCGCGATTTCTCCAAAGGCCCTCGTCGAGGCGATCGTCCCCTCATTCACGAAGCGGGTCGCCATCGCCTTTTGACGCGCCCCACCCCTTTTTAAATAATCGGAAAAGCGCGCTCCCTCAGGGACTTCATCATTGTATTTTCCAGTCAGCACCCCCCCGCCAAGTGGACTATACGGGAGCAGACTCACCTTTTCCCTTCGCAAGCATTCCGCCAGCTCATGCTCGTCTCGCCGGTTATTGAGTGAAAAATTATTCTGCACACTATCCACCCGAGTCAGGCCCTCCACCTCACTCGTCCACAAGCTCTTCATCACCCCATAAGAATTATCATTACTCAGACCGATCGCCCGCACCTTCCCCTCCTTCACAAACTCATCCAGCACCTCTAAGGTATCAACAGCCCTCATCCCATGATCTGGCCAATGAACTTGATAGAGATCGAGATAATCAGTCCCCAGGTTTCTCAAACTCCCCTCCAGCGCCCGCCGTAAATGCACCCGATCTAAGGCCGCTTTTCCATGCCGGATCGGGGGACAAAACCATCCATGCGCCGCTCCTGCAACCTTCGATGCGATGATCACAGCCTCCCGCGGCTTTCCCTTCAACCACTCGCCCATCCACCTTTCAGTCAACCCCGCTAACTCCTCAGTCGGAGGAACCGGATAAACCTCCGCCGTATCAAAGAAATCAATCCCCGCCTCCCGTGACTCATCCATGATCCGAAAGCTCTCCTCCTTCCCCGCCTGTGTCCCGAAGGTCATCGTGCCCATACAGATTTCACTCACCACAATCCCGCTCGTCCCTAATCGTCTTTTTTCCATGCTCCAAAAATCCCTCAAGACTGCGCACGACGCAAGCCCAACTCGCCCCTGAAAATTCCGACATTGAACCTTGCCCGTTCAGGCTTCACCCTTTTCTCATGGCCCATTCCATCCGCGTAGGCGCAGGCTGCCTCAACCAAATCCCCCTCGACTGGTCCGGTAACCGACGCCGCATTCTCGATGCCATCTCACAAGCCCGCGCCGCAGAAGTCTCCGTCCTCTGCCTCCCTGAACTCGCCATCACGGGATACGGCTGTGAGGACCACTTCCTCTCCCACGAGGTCGCAACTCGCGCCTGGGAGAGCCTTGTCCAAATTGTCCCTGAAACCCAGAATATGGTCGTCGCGGTAGGCCTCCCCATCTGGGTGAAAAATGCCGTTTATAATTCCGTCGCCCTTCTCGTGGATGGACAAATCGCAGGACTCGTCGCCAAGCAAAACCTCGCCGGCGATGGCCTCCACTACGAGCCTCGCTGGTTCAAGGCCTGGCCTGAGGGCATCCTCATCGCAGAAGACTTTGAAGGGGAAACCATCCCCACCGGGGACCTCATTTTTAATCTCAACGGCATCCGCATCGGTCTTGAAGTCTGTGAAGATGCTTGGGTTGCTGACCGCCCTGGCCGCCACTTCTCCAGCTCCGGAGTGGACCTCATCCTAAATCCCTCCGCCTCCCACTTCGCCTTCGGTAAGCAAGAAGTCCGGGAGCAATTTGTCATCGAAGCTTCCCGCGCCTTCGGCGTCGCTTACATCTACGCCAATCTATTGGGGAACGAGTCTGGCCGCGCCATTTTCGACGGCGGAGGCCTCATCGCAGATCACGGCAAAATCACCGCAGAGGGGCGCCGCTTCTCTTTTCAAGAAGTCACCCTCGCTCTCAAATCCGTAGACATTGAGCGCAACCGCCTCTACCAAGCCCGCACCGCAAGCCGCCGCGTAGAGATCGAGGGCCACCCGGAGATTGAGCTCCCCTTCAACTGGCCCGCCCTCTCAAACGTGGCCGAGAGCTCCAGCTCTCGGACCCGCGCCACTCAGGACTCCCAACCCGTCCCCCCCATGTCAAAGGAAGAAGAATTCACCCGCGCCATGGCTCTCGCCTACTTCGACTACATGCGAAAAAGTTGGTCAAACGGCTTCGTCGTCTCCCTTTCTGGCGGTGCGGACTCCGCCGCCGTCTCCTGCTTCGCTAAAATCATGATCGACCTCGCCACCGCCGAGCTCGGCACCGAAGCCACTCGCCAGCGCCTCTCCTACCTCAAGCTACCCAAGTCAAAAGCCACTTGGATGAAGAAGCTCCTCTTCTGCGCCTACCAAGGCACCAAGCATAGCGGGAAAGTCACCCGCAGCGCCGCCCAAAAAATCGCCGAAATGCTCACCTGCGACTACGCCGAGTGGGAAGTTGACGAACTCGTCGAAGGTTACGAAAGTACGATTGAAACCGTACTCAACCGCCAGCTCAGCTGGAAAAAAGACGACCTCACCCGCCAAAACATCCAAGCCCGCGTCCGCGCCCCCGGCATCTGGATGTTCGCCAACATTCGCAACGCCCTCCTCCTCTCCACCTCGAACCGCTCGGAAGCCGCCGTCGGCTACGCCACCATGGATGGCGACACCAGTGGAGGCGTCAGCCCCATCGCCGGCATCGATAAGGACTACCTCCGTTCATGGCTCCGCTGGATGGAAGCTGAAGGCCTTCCCGAAACTGGCCCATACAAAAACCTCAGCTTCATCAACAAGCAACAACCCACCGCCGAGCTTCGCCCCAAGAAGGACAAGCAAACTGACGAAGGCGACCTCATGCCCTACGAGGTCCTCGATACCATCGAGCGCGCCGCGATTCGTGATAAAAAAGGCCCCAAAGCCGCCATGGAATTCGCCCTCCGTCATCACCCCGACCACAGCAAGAAGGACATGAAAGCGTGGACCATCAAATTCTTTAAACTCTGGTCCCGTAACCAATGGAAGCGCGAGCGCTACGCCGTCAGCTTCCACGTCGATGACCTTAACCTTGATCCTAAATCTTGGTGCCGCTTCCCCGTCCTCTCCTCCGGCTTCGCGGAGGAACTCGCTGAGCTTTAAAGGGTGAGGCGCAGACCTTCAGCCACTTAAGCCATGCTCCCACCTGACCGCCCTGCCCTCTTTCTGGCTCCCATGCAGGACGTCACGGACCTCCCTTTCCTGCGCACCATCGCGGCCTACGGCGGAGCGGATGTCTATGTCACCGAGTATTTTCGCGTGCACATCCACTCACGGATCGAGCCCTACATCCTCCGCTCCATCACCGAGAACCCGACTGAACGCCCCATCATTGCCCAAATGATCGGACAAGATGCCGATGAACTGGTACGCACGGCCTTAGAACTTAAAAAACACCCCATCGCTGGGATCGATCTGAACCTCGGCTGCCCCGCGCCCGTGGTGTATCGCAAAAATGCCGGAGGCGGATTACTGCGCAATCCTGCCCAGATTGAGCTCCTCCTAGGCCGCCTCCGGGAAGCTTGTGGAGCCCTCCCATTCACCGTGAAAACTCGCGTGGGCTTTGAGTCAGAAGATGAATTCGAAACGCTCCTTGGCATTTTCAAAAAACATCCCATCGACCTTCTCACGATCCATGGCCGCACGGTCCGGGAGCGCTACCAAAGCCCCGTACATGATGACTGGGTCTGCCGGGCCGCCAAGGAAATGCCCTGTCCAGTCATTGCGAACGGAAACGTCGTGAACCGCCAAACCGGCTTGGCCTACCTCGACTCTACTCAAGCGGCCGGGCTCATGATCGGGCGCGGTGCGATCCGTAATCCATGGATCTTCCCACAACTACGAGCCGCCTTCACCGGCTCCCAGGCCCCGCTTGTGAGTCGGCGAATGATTCTCGACTACATCGAGCGCCTCTTTGAAGAAACCGCCGGAGTGGTCACGGACTTTGTCGAAAATAAGCACGTTCAGAAGATGAAAAAATACCTCGTCTACATCGTGCAAGGATATGAGGAGGGCTTTGAGCACGAGATTCGCCGTACAAAAACTAAGAAGCAATTTTTCGCCACCTGTGAGCACTACCTCAACTCTGATGAGCCCGCTCCAGATCTCCCTTCAGAAAACTCAAAGCTCTTCTGCGGGTTCTCCCAATTCCTCTGAAGATAAATTTCACGTTGACTTTGCAAAGGTCCACGTGAATTCTCAAGTCGTAAAAAGCCATGAACCAGGAAGTCCTTCACACTGAAAAAATCCTCGCTGATCGTAAAATTTTCTTTCTCGATCTCAAAGAAAACAGCCGCGGCCGCGTTGTAAAAATTACTGAAGACGTCAGTGGAAATCGCGATACCATCATGGTCCCTGCTGAAATTCTCGGTGACTTCATCGAGGCTCTCACTGACATTAAGGAAACCGCAGATAGCGGGGCGAGTGACGAGGAGTAAGCTGGTCCACGAGACCTCCAATTCTCAAAACGACGACCGAAAGGCCGTCGTTTTTTTGTCTCATTTTTCATCTCTTGCGCGGGCTCCACTCACTTGGCACTTGAGCGAGTCCCGCCCGCGGAGTGGAACTAAGCACCGCTACTTTTTTAAGATGCGAATGCGCCGATACTCCATTTGCCCGCGGTCCCCCTCTAGGCCGATTGGCCCACTCTTTGGTAATTTCATAGCCTCCTCTAGGAGCTCTCCATTGCAGGTGCAGCGGGCCAGCTCACCATTCACCTCCACCACCAGCTCATTCCAGCCACCCGCTTTATATTTCTTCAGTTCATGATAAGGCCCGGCTACCAGATAATCACGGCATTGGAGCTGTGGACCACGTAAATACACCCCACTATCGGCATCGGCATTCGCTCGGAACTCAAGCTTCAGCGTAAAGTCACCGCTAAATTCCTCCTCGGTCCAAAGGGCCGTAAAGGCTCGACCGCTCGGAGGAGTGGTCACGATGAGCCGCCCATGTTTCGCTAAGTAGCGATTTTCAGAACTCCTAACCTTCCCTTCAAAGCTCTCAGTTTTCTCGAGGTCCTCACCCTTCCGATAGCCCCAACCACTGAGATCTTTCCCATTAAAAAGGGACTCATATCCGGGCTCTCGTTGAAAATCATCTTGGGGGACCTGCACCAAATCATGAGTCTCTAAAACCGGCCGCAGGGTATCTCCCCACATCTGATATCCTAACTCATTCGGGTGAAGGAGATCCGGGAACTCTTCCTTACGCGCATCACCGTTTTCATTGGCGAACATCTTCCACGTATTCACTTGGATCACTTGTGGATCATCCTTCACCACGGCGGCGTAGAATTTATTCAGCTCCTGAATCTGCTCCGCTGAGCGATTTCTCGTCTCATGACTGGGGAAGACATGACAAAGGATAATTGGCATCTTCTCGTTCGAGGCTTTCAAGGCCTCAATGATCAATTTTAAATTCCCAGAGATCGTTTCAGGGATCGCATCCTCCTCAATATCATTGGTCCCCATGAGTAAGACCACCCCAGAGGGATTCAGCGCCAAGACATCCTGAGGCAGCCGATAGAGCATTCCGCGCGTGGTATCTCCATTGATGCCACGATTTGCCACCTTCGTTTGATCATCCCCGAACGCCCCCATGAAGTCATCTCCCCAACCTTGCGTGATGGAATCACCTAGGAACACGAGCGCGCCCTGCTTCTTCTCAATCTCCTTAGCCCAAGCGGAACGCCTGCTTTCCCAGAGTTTTTTAAACCAGCCAGCTCGGCGGACAGGCCCCCGCCCTGCCATTTGCGAATCAGGCGGGATGACTGCCAGAGCTGCCTCTTGGGCCACCTCTTTAGCTGTCTCCTGAGCAGGAAGAAAGGTTACTATCGAAGTAAAACACGAGAAAATGAACAATAAACGCATGGTCTCACATGAAGCAAATCTTCCCCCTCATGACGAGAGAAGAAATGACCTTTCCCTTGTCATTTCTTGAGCAAGGTTCTCCGCTCCCTCCGTTAACGCCTCCGCCCCTTGAAGCGATCACGCGGGTCCTCCTCTTTCTCATCCTCGTCTTTATAACGCAGGACTCCATTTTTTTTGAGATTCCGGACAAAGTCTTTCACGTCTGTTTTGAGCTCTTGGTCAGAAACAAGCGCTCCCAGCGCTCCGTCTTTATTGTCGATCTTATCAATCGCAGCCGTCGCGCGATCCGCCGTCCTCTCAATTGAACTCAAGACCCCTGGGACTCCTTCCAAAGCTGGATCGACCTTTGCCAAAGTTCCCTCCACGGTCTTGATTGCACCCTGCGCAGTCGCGAGCGTTCCTTGCACAGCTTGATTTGTCTCGCGCACTTCCTTCACGACGAGTCGGACCTCCCCGACCACAGGATCCAAACGCTCTCCAAGATCCGCAAAGCTCGCACTCGCCCGATCCAGATTCGCCAATGCGCTCCCGAACGCCCCGATGTTCTTCTCGCTTAAAACCCCACCATTCACCGCGTCCATCGTGCTTCCTAATTTCACCACCACTCCGCGCACCTCATCCATCGAGCTCTCTAGCTTAGCAAGTGTCCCCTTGGCATCCTGCAAGAGCGCCCGGGCATCTAGCGCGATCCCCTCCGCCTCATTTTGCAAGAGCTCCAGCCCGCCGGGATCACTCCCCATTACGATCGCTCCCGCATTAAGCTGGGTATTTGACGCCATTTTGGGCGGAGTAATCACGATTTCCTTATCCCCTAAGAGGCTCGCTTGCCCAATCTGGAAAGTGGAGCCAGGGTCGATCTTAAATTGCTCATCAATTTCTAAAAGCACCTGAATCATCGAGTCATCTGTCAGACTCGGCTTAGCGCCTACTTCCCCGATCTTAGCCCCACGTAGGCGCACTGTACTACCCTCGATAATTCCTGCCGCCTCATTAAACTTTACCTTCACCTGATAGCGGCCTTTGAAATAATCGCCAATGTTCCCGAAGAGCAGAATAATGGTCCCCAGAAGCCCCAGCCCGATGAAGAGAAAAAGCCCAACGAGCGTCTCGGTCTTTTGAGAATTAGTCGCCATCCCTGGAGTATGCCTCGGGAAGCTGAAATCACAAATCCGAATCCTCCGAGCGCCCTTCAATAAAGTTCCGCAAGACCGGATCCTGACTGGCCTTCAGTTCCTCAGGAGTCCCCACCCAATACACCAGCCCTTCCTTCATAAAGACCACGCGATCTGCGATCCGAAACACGCTCCTGATTTCATGCGTAATGACGACGTTGGTGATGCCATGATCCTTTGCCAAATCTCGGATGAGATGATCAATCGAGTCCCCAGTGACAGGGTCCAAGCCCGCATGAGGCTCATCATAAAGGACACAACAGGGCTTCTCCACCACCGCACGAGCCAAAGCCACCCGCTTCCGCATTCCTCCTGAAAGATCCGAGGGCATCTTATCTTCCTGACCCGGCAATTTGACGATTTTTAGCGCCTCTTCCACCCGCTTCGAGATTTCCTCCCCATCTTTAATCCCAGCCTCCACAAGGGCAAAACCGATGTTCCCTCCCACTGTCAGCGAGTCAAAAAGCGCCCCATTTTGGAACATCATACTAATCTTCCGGCGCGCCCATGAGAGCTCCCTCTCCGAAAGTTGCGAAATCAATTTCCCCTCCAAGGTCACCGTCCCCTCATCCGGCTGCAGTAAGCCCACCATATGCTTCATCAGCACCGATTTCCCCCCGCCAGAGCCCCCTAATAGGACGAGTGTCTCCCCCCGATAAACATCGAGATCCACCCCACGTAAGACCTTTTGAGAACCGAAGCTCTTCTCAATCCCTCGCATCTCTAAAAACACCTCACCTTTCATAACCAAGCTTTACTCCATCATCCCCCATCAGGAAAGGACACTTCTGCCGCTTTCTCTCCGCTCGGAGGTTGGCAGGGTCTGCAAATTAGCGTTAGGTCCCCACAGATGGTCACTGAAGAATTTAAGCTCATTGTCATTGGTGGAGGCGCCGCCGGATTCTTCGGAGCCATTACCGCAGCCGAGGCCGGACTCTCAAAAATTCTGATCCTCGAAAAGAGCGCGGAAGTCCTCACGAAGGTGCGCATCTCTGGCGGAGGCCGCTGCAATGTCACACATGATTGCTACGACCCGCAGGAACTGGTCCAAAATTACCCGCGCGGTCAAAAAAACCTCATCGGCCCCTTCCACCATTTTCAACCCGCCGACACCATCACTTGGTTCGAGGAGCGCGGCGTCCCGCTCAAGGCCGAGGCCGATGGGCGCATGTTCCCCACCACCGATCAATCTGAAACGATCATCGATTGCCTGATCGACACCGCCCGCCGACACGGAGTGATTTGGCGCACCCGCTGTGGAGCCGCCGAGATTAAAACGCTCAAGGAGGGCTACGAAGTCCACACCACCCTCGGCCAGATCTATCGCTGTAAAAAACTCCTCATTGCGACTGGCGGAATCCGCAGCAATGACGCCGCGAAACCAGTGCAAGATCTTCACCACCGCCTGAGCGAAGCCGTCCCCTCTCTCTTTACTTTCAAAATCGGAGACATCCGCCTGCACGATCTTCAGGGAATCTCCGTCCCTCATGCTCGCCTTAAAATAGATTCACTGGACTTAGAATCACAGGGCCCCCTGCTCATCACGCACTGGGGGCTCAGCGGCCCCGCCATTCTTAAAGCCTCCGCTTGGGGCGCGCGTGCCCTAGCCGATAGCGACTACCGCTTTCAAGTCGAAGTAAACTGGACCGGCCACGAAAGCGCCGAAAGCATCGCCGAAATTTTCAGCCAACATCGGAAAGAAAATGGCACTCGCCGCGTCATCAAGCGTAGCCCCATCGAGGGCATCACCAAGCGCCTTTGGCAACGCATGTGCGAGAGCTCAAAAATCAACGAAGAAATCACCTGGGCCACCCTCACGAAAAATCAAAGTACGAAACTTATCAGAGAATTGACCCATGCCACCTTCGTCGTCGATGGCAAAAGCCTCAATAAAGATGAATTCGTAACCTGCGGTGGCGTCTCGCTCGATGACCTCACCCTAAAGACCATGGAAAGCAAGGCACAGCCCGGCCTCCACTTTGCCGGAGAGGTCCTAGACATCGACGGCATCACCGGCGGATTTAATTTCCAAGCTGCTTGGACCACTGGATACCTCGCCGGCACGGCCATCGCCCATCACCTC
>CALDZJ010000019.1 GCA_937944055.1 uncultured Verrucomicrobiales bacterium
TTTGGGATCTCGGCCGCGCAGGCGACGTCGGATTTGCAGAAGTATTTTGAGCTGAATGAGGGGGCGTGTTTTTATAGCACGAATCGGAAGAGGTATGAGGCGGCACAGGAGATGAGCTGTGTTTTGCACGAGCCGATTTTGGAGGAGGGACTCAGCTTGGCCTTTGGGGAGATTGTGGGGGATCGTTGGCAGCGGGAGCGGGTGTGGGATGGGCAGAAGCCAGGTCTGCTGGGGGCGGTGAATTTACCGGTGAGAGAGGGTGAGCGGTGGGTGGAGCGGGTGATGGTTTTGGCATCGCAGGGACTGCGGAGGGTGCGGGTGAAGTATGTTTCGGTGAAGTCGGGGCGAGCGAGTTGGCGGGAGATGGTGCCGCGAACTTTTGGGTGGGATGGGCGGCGTTGGCACGTGCGGGCTTTTTGTTTGGAGAATGAGGATTGGCGAGATTTTGTGTTGGGGCGAATGGATGAGGTGGAGTGGCCGGGGGGGGAAGTGAAGGTGCCGGTGGATGAGGCGTGGGAGAAGTGGGTGGTGGTGAAGTTGAAGGTGAACCCGGAGCTGGATGCGGTGCAGAGACGGGCGCTGAAGATGGATTATGGGCTGTCGAGCAATACGCTCAGGGTGCGGGTGCGGGAGGCGATGCGGCCGTATTTGTTAGCGGAGATGTTTTTGGAGGGGGAGAGCGGGGTGAAGGTGCCGAGACACTTTACAGTGAGCGAATGAGCGACTTGAAGTTTGCGAGATTTCAGGGTGTCAGTTTTCAGGCTGGGTTGAGGGGGGAGCAATGAACGAATGAACGATTGCAGAATGGACGATTGGCTTGGCTGGGGGGGAGGTTGAGGGGAGGTTGAGGGGAAGCGGGCTGGAAGCCCACTCTCCATATTCTTTGCTTGGGGAGGGCGTAAAAAAGCCGGGCCTTTTTTAAGGGGCCCGGTTTTGTGGGTTTGATTTTTTTTAGGAGACGGAGTCTCGGGCGCTGGCGGCGAGGTAGTCTCGGTTGAGTTTGGCGATGTGCTCGGCGCTGATTTCTTTGGGGCAGACGGCTTCGCACTCGAACTGGTTGGTGCAGTTCCCAAAGCCTTCTTCGTCCATCTGTCGGACCATGCCGAGGACGCGTTGATCTTTTTCAGCCTGGCCTTGAGGAAGGTGGTTGAGGTGGGAGGCTTTTGCGGAGACGAAGAGCATGGCGGAGGCGTTCTTACAGGCGGCGACGCAGGCTCCGCAGCCGATGCAGGCGGCGGCATCAAAGGCGGCATCGGCATCGGCTTTTGGGATTTGGATGGCGTGGGCATCGGGCGCGGAGCCGGTGCGGACGCTGATGTATCCGCCTGCGCCGATGATGCGGTCGAAGGAGGAGCGGTCGGTGACGAGGTCTTTTACGACGGGGAAGGCGTTGGCGCGGAAGGGCTCGATCCAGATGGTTTCGCCATCGGAGAATTTGCGCATGTGGAGCTGGCAGGTGGTGATGCCGCGTTCTTTGGAGTGTGGGACGCCGTTGATGGTCATGGAGCACATTCCGCAGATGCCTTCGCGGCAGTCGTGGTCGAAGTGAATGGGCTCTTCTCCGTCTTTAATGAGGCGTTCGTTAACGATGTCAATCATCTCGAGGAAGGAAGCCGAGGTGGGGATTTCCTTGGCTTCGTATGTTTCGATGCGGCCCTCGGAAGTGGCGTTCTCTTGACGCCAGACTTTGAGTGTTAAGTTGAGTAAAGGCATAGGAGCGGGCGGTGTTTTAAAGGTGGGTCGGAATGGACAATTGACTACTAGGTGTTGTCACTTGGACGCTGAAAGCGAGAGAGTTTGTGAGAGATTTCGTCGAGAATCTTTGAGACTTCGTGGAGGTCAGACTCGGTGAGGTGGCTGGAGAGGATGGGTAGGATTTCTTCTGGGGAGGTGAGATGGGTGTTTTGGAGTGCCGTGATGTCGGACTCGTAAATCGAGGCTCTGGTGATGTCGCCCTGACGGTAGAGCGAGGGGAGGGCGTATAGTTTTAGGATGATGAGGCCTCGAGGGGAGACTGTTTGGAGCGAATGCCTGCCAAAAGTGGAGGTCGTGCTTTCAGTTTCTAAAATGTGGCGGAAGAGTGGGTTTGCTGGCCGAAGTAGGTCGACTTGGAGGTCGCCGAAGTGGGCTTGGGCAAAGAACTCATTGCTGTCGTTGATTTCTAGACCGGCAATTTTTTTGGCGTCATCGAGAGCGAGGATGAAGTCGATGTCTTGGGTGTTACGAGTGTCAACGTATTGCAAAAGGGCGATGCCGCCGACGAGGAGATGGGGGACGTCTGCCGCCACTAAGGCATCGAGAAACTTCTCGGTGTCCTTTGGGATGGAGGCGGGGTTCATGGGGTGAGACTGCTCTTTTGCGGTCCATCGCGATTGCGTGGCACCGGTGATGACGCGGGCAATGTCGACGGTGACCATGGTTATTTATAAGAGCGGATGGAAGGTTGGACTTCTTCGTAGACGAGTTCTTCTTTGTGAAGGATGGGTGGGGTGCCGGGTTCGGTGTGTTCCCAGGCGGCGACGTATTGGTATTGGTCGTCGTGGCGTTTCGCTTCACCGGATTGGGTGGTGCCGTCTTGGACTTCTGGGTCGGCTTCGGTGAATTGGTGCTCGGAGCGGAAGTGGCCGCCGCAGGATTCTTCACGGTTGAGGGCATCATGGCAGAGGACTTCGGCGAAGTCGATGAAGTCGGCGACGCGGCCGGCTTTTTCGAGTTCGACGTTGAGGCCGTTTGCGGAGCCGGGGATGCGGACGTTGGTCCAGAATTCGTTACGGATTTCGGGGATGCGTTGAAGGGCGTATTGGAGGCCTTCTTTGTCGCGAGCCATGCCGCATTTGTCCCAGATGAGGAGTCCGAGTTCGCGGTGGAAGGAGTCGACGGACTTGTTGCCTTTAATTTCTATGAGGGATTTGAGGCGGTCTTTGACGGTGTTTTCGACTTTTTTGAACTCGGGGTGGTCGGTGGTGACGGCTCCGGGTTTTTGTTTGGCGAGGTAGACGGCGATGGTGGAGGGGATGACGAAGTATCCGTCTGCTAGGCCCTGCATGAGGGCTGAGGCTCCGAGGCGGTTGGCGCCGTGGTCTGAGAAGTTGGCTTCTCCGAGGACGTGGAGTCCGGGGAGGTTTGACATGAGGTTGTAGTCTACCCAAAGGCCGCCCATGGTGTAGTGCACGGCGGGGTAGATCTGCATGGGCTGCTTGTAGGGGTCGTCACCGGAGATCTTCTCGTACATTTGGAAGAGGTTTCCGTAGCGGGCGCGGATGGCGTCTTCACCGTCGCGAGCGATGGCGTCTGCGAAGTCGAGGAATACGCCGAGTCCGGTTGAGGCGACGCCGCGGCCCTCGTCACAGCATTCTTTGGCGGCGCGGGAGGCGATGTCACGGGGGCAGAGGTTACCGAAGGAGGGGTACTTCCGCTCGAGGTAATAGTCGCGCTCGTCTTCAGGGATGTCGAGGGCGGTCTTTTTGCCTTCGCGGATCGCTTTGGCGTCGTCTGCGGATTTGGGAACCCAGATGCGGCCATCGTTCCGGAGGGACTCTGACATGAGGGTGAGCTTTGACTGGTAGTCGCCGCTGACGGGGATGCAGGTGGGGTGGATTTGGGTGTAGCAGGGGTTGGCCATGTAGGCTCCGCGTTTGTGGGCGCGGAAGGCGGCCATGACGTTACAGCCCATGGCGTTGGTGGAGAGGTAGAAGACGTTTCCGTATCCGCCGGTGGCGAGGATGACGGCGTCGGCGGCGTGGGAGTGGACTTCTCCGGTGACGAGGTTACGGACGACGATGCCTTTTGCCTCGCCATCGACGACGACGAGGTCGAGCATCTCGGTGCGGGGGTGCATTTTTACGCCGCCTTTTGCGATTTCTTTTTCGAGGGCTTGGTAGCAGCCGATGAGGAGTTGTTGGCCGGTTTGGCCGCGCGCGTAGAAGGTGCGTTTGACTTGCGCACCGCCGAAGGAGCGGTTGTCGAGAAGGCCGCCGTATTCGCGAGCGAAGGGGACTCCTTGGGCGACGCATTGGTCGATGATTTCGGTGGAGACTTCGGCGAGGCGGTGGACGTTGGCTTCGCGTGAGCGGAAGTCGCCGCCTTTGATGGTGTCGTAGAAGAGGCGGTGGACGGAGTCGCCGTCGTTCTGGTAATTTTTGGCGGCATTGATGCCTCCTTGCGCGGCGATGGAGTGGGCGCGGCGCGGGCTGTCTTGGTAGCAGAAGCAGTCGACTTGGTAGCCGAGTTCGGAGAGGGTGGCGGCAGCGGAGCCTCCGGCGAGACCAGAGCCTACGACGATGATCTTAAATTTCCGCTTGTTGGCGGGGTTGATCAATTTGGAGTCCATTTTGTGGGACGTCCACTTTTGGGCTAAGGGTCCGGTTGGAATTTTAGAATCTAATGACATGGCGGGGAAAATGGACGAATGAACGAATGCAGAATGGACAATTGCTTAAGAGTTGTCGCGAGCGGTTTTTGATAGAGGAGAGAAAGATTCGAGTGAGTTCTTCGGCTTCTTGTTTGAGAGGTGATACGAAGTTTGTTAATGAAGTTTTTGGGGGATTTAGCAATGGAGGCTGCGCGGTAGTTTGCTGAAACGGAAGTGCTGGAGCGAATGGTTTGGGCTGCGATGGTGCGAGAGGCAAGGTCTTGAGCCATCGCCTTGACCAGGCGGATAATTCGCAGGGGAAACTGCTTGGTCCGATTTTTAAGGTCATCTCCTTCCATTTCATTTGTTCATTCAGCACTTGTTCATTCGTTCATTTTCCCTGGCCGAATCCGAAGAGGAGGATGGCGAGAGGGATGGAGATGAAGCCGAGGTAGATGACGAGGGCGTATGCGTTTGAGATGAATTTGATGGGACCGGCGGTTTTTTTGGAGCGAAGGCCAAGGGTCTGGAAGATGGAGGCGACGCCGTGCCCGAGGTGCGAGCAGAGGCAGGTCATGGCGATGAGGTAGAAGATGACGACGAGGGGATTTTGGAAGCCGAGAATGACCATTTTCCAGGGGCTTTCTGCGCCGAGGGTGGCGAGTTCGCAGTCGGTGCGGACGGTGAAGTGAAGAATGTGGAAGATGACGAAGGCGAGGATCGTGAGTCCGCTCCAGATCATGAGGCGGGATGATTTTGGCGCTTGGACGGTGGCTTCGTGGGCGTATTTGGGCCGGGCTGCTTTGTTTTCCCGTGTGAGGAGGATGGTGAACCAGATGTGGATGACGAAGCATGCGAGGAGGCCGATGCGGGCGATCCATACGCCCATGCCGTGAAGGAAGGTGTGGAGGAATTCAGCGTATTCGTCGAAGGCTTCTTGCCCGGCAAAGATGAGAAGGTTTCCGGAGAGGTGGCCAGCGAGGAAGAGGACTAGGGCTAAGCCGGTGAGGGCGACGATGATTTTGCGGCCGATGGAAGATTTTAAAAAGGCGCAGAGGGAGCAGGTTGAGGCACTCATGGTTCACACAAACACCCTAAGTGGGTGTGGCGGCAAACTATTGCGGGAAGTAGAAAAGACAAGTGTAGAAAGGGGGAGGGGGGAGTTTTTTTACGAGCTATCTTGGGGCCCAAAGAAAAAGAGGCGACTTTTAAGGGTCGCCTCTGGATGAGGAGGTTAAGAAGGGAGTTAGGAGGTCGTGTTACTCGGGGTTGTTCGAGTAGTTTTTATCTTCGAACTGGGTGTAGTAGTCGAAGGAGCCTCTTTCCTTAAGGTGGATGTTTTTGATAAGCTTGATGTTTCCTCCGACCATGCAGCAATGGGCGCTGTCTTTGTAGTTGCCTTGAGGGGCGTTGGCCATGTTTTTAAAGACCCATCCTGCGGTGTCTTGATTGTCATCTGCTTCGCCGAAGTAGATGGTGTTGTTGGGATCTTCGATGGCGCTGAGGCGGACGCGGTAGGCGTTTTCGTCTTGGTCTTCTGAGCTGATGTCACCGCCCAATTCAGCGTTATAAGCATAGCCACCGTGGCTGAGTTCTGGGTCGTTGTAGAGTGAGTCGAAGGTGGTTTTTCCGGCTCCGAGTTGTTTTTTGGAGAGGGGGTTTTGGAGTTTGGTTTCCGAGTAGGCGCTGATCCAGCGGTAATCGCCGCTATCGCGATCTGCGAGGTCCATTTTCTCGGCGACTAGGTCCCACCAGACGAAGGATGCTTCTTGCCCGTCTTGGAGGCTTCCTTTGTAAGGAGGGAGGGTGCCGGGGGCATGGAGTCCGGTGTTGACGCCTTCGGCGGAGATGGCGGAAAGGGAGCCGTAGATGTCCTTCATGTTGGTGGAGGTGGAGGCGGCATCGGCGGCGCGGAGGCCGGTGCGCACTCCGACGATGGCGAGGCCAGCAAGGGCTGCGATGATGGCGATGACGACAAGGAGCTCGACGAGGGTGAAGCCTCGGCGCTTTTTTGAGAGAGTGTGGCGGTGTGTTTTCATGTGACTGAGGGGAGCTTGGAGTTCTGGCGGGATGGATCAAGCAGATTTCATGGAGGGGGGAGCTTTTGGCTGCGCGCGGTCCTTTGTGCTTGGTCTATGAACTTTATCTGGGAGGGGTGGTGGGTGAAAGATTTTTTGAGCTTCGGGCGTTTTGGCTGGGGTGGATGTTTTGCACGCCGAAGCGGTTCCTGAAAATAAGGCGCTCGCTTTCTTAGAAAAGGTGGTTATCGTCGCGCCGATTCGGGCGGGCAAACTCGGCCAGCCTTAGTCACTTTTCATTTCTCACCTCATTTTTCCATTTAGCGATCATGAATCTCAATATCCCCTTCGATAGAGTCAACTGGGTCAATACTTCCTTTCTGTTTGTCATTACGCTTCTCGGTGTGGTTGCAGCGCCAGTTTTTCTGTTTCTGCATGACATGAACTGGATCATGTGGAGCTTGTTCGCTTTCTATATGATTTCTACGGGTTTGAGCATTACGCTGGGATACCATCGTCTTTTTTCTCATTTGTCGTTTAAGGCAAAGTGGCCTGTGCGCCTTTTCACCTTGGTTTTTGGAGCCTGTGCTTTTGAAAATTCTGTTCTTCACTGGGCCTCGGACCATCGCCGCCATCACAAGCATACGGATCACGATGATGATCCCTATGATATTACGAAGGGCTTTTTCTGGGCGCACATTGGCTGGATTCTTTTCAAGTTAGATGCGGAGCAGCCGATGGATAATGTGAAGGATTTACGTAAGGATCCTCTGGTGCGTTTCCAAGATCGTTTTTACGTGGCGATCGCCTTTACGGTCGGGCTGATTTTCCCGGCGATTGTGGGTTATCTGACGATTGGCGGAGTGGTCGGAATCTTGGCGGGTGTTCTGGTGGTAGGTGCTCTGCGGGTGGTTCTGGTCCAGCAGTCGACTTTCTTTATTAATTCTCTCTGCCACTGCATTGGTGAGCAGCCTTACTCGACTCGTTGCAGTGCGCGGGATAGCTGGATTATGGCCCTTGTGACTTATGGGGAGGGGTATCATAACTATCATCATGAGTTTCAGCATGATTACCGGAATGGGGTGAAGCCTTGGAACTTTGATCCTACGAAGTGGTCGATCATGATTCTGCACAAATTGGGCCTCGTGAGTGATTTGCGCCGGGTTCCTACGAGTAAGATCGTGGGAGCAGAGATGAAGGAGGCGCAGCGTAAGGCTGAGGCGAAGCTGGCGGAGCTAAAGGGGGCGGAGGCCTCGATCAGTGAGGCGACTTTAACGCGAGTGAATGAACTCCTGGCAAAGTTGAAGGAGAATATGAATGAGCTAGAGACGACCTTATCAGAGTCGATCGAGGCTTCTAAGGAGAATTTAAAGCGCTGGGAGCGTGAAACTCGTGAGCTGGTCCGGAGGTTGGGCGATCTCCGCGTGGCTAGCGCCTAGACGACGATTTATGAGTGAAGAACGTGACTTCGGCCCGCAGCCTTTGGCGACTCTCTTGGAGCGCTGGGGGCTCTCTCATCATGATATGGTCGAGGTTTCTCCGGAGCAACTTACCTATAAGCAGGTGCAACGGGCTGCGATGGGGCGGAAGCTGACTTTGAAGATGAAGCAGAAGCTGGCGCGGACTTTAAACTTCGCGATCTGGGGCCGCTTTACGAATGAGGAAAGGGAGGAATATGTGGAGTATTTTCCGAAGCATCTTTTTAATTACTCGAAGGGTTTCAATGGTGAAGCTCCGGAGCTGAATGAGGGCTTAATTCAGTCTTTGGAGGAGCGTAAGGTGAGGCGGGATTTCCTCCTTGAGTTGGGTAAAATTCAGTAGGAGTGCGTGGAGCTTGCGCTTTTTGCGATTTCAGGCTTGTGAAAGAATGAGATGATTCGGGATTGGGCGCTTCTCATCTCAGAAAAGCGATGCTAGCGTCCCGCCGCAGTCCGATTTTATTCTTTTTCTTTGGACTCTTACCCCCAATTGACATGTTTATGAAAAAATTTTCTCCCGTGGCGCTTTCGTCTATCATTGGTCTGACAGCGCTTTTGGCGTCTTGCGGCCCGAAAGAAGAATCTCCGGTGGATCAAGGTGGGGCTCTGAGTTCCACGGCGGACCTTGCCCGTGAGGCTCGTTTTTCGCCTTGGACGAGTAAGGCTGGCTTACAGTTTAAGATGGAGCAGCTCCCGAGGGATGAATACTTCGCGATGGTGGAGGGGCGACTCAAGGATGGTGCGAATCAATATCGTGCGATTTCGGAAAAGTTCGATCGCGAGATTTATCGAGATTTTGCGGTGGTTTGGGGCCTTGGTGAAGAGGAGCTTTTCGGGCATGAGCTGAGCCATTTACGGGTTGGTTTTCATCGCCATCATTCTCAGGTGTTTACGGACTCATCTGGGGTGGCCCTCCATCAGTTGACGATGCTGCGCCGAGTGGGAGAGGTGGGTTCTTTGCCAGCTCCAATTTCAACATCATCGACTTCTGCTCTCAGTCCGGAGGTGATTGTTGCTGCTGCGGAGGAGCAGGAGGTGCCTCCGGTGGATTTTATTCAGCCGGAGCTGAGAAAGATTGATGAGCCGGAAATTTATCGTGGGAAAGTGCCTGCGGTGACGCCCGCTTCGGGAGCTGCTAAGGCTACTGAGGCGGCCGGTTCTGCCGGAGAAGAGAAGCAAGGTGCGCTTGAGATTTCTGATGAATCTCTTCCGGGAGTGAAGGAGGGGGTGCAGGCAACTGAGGCTGTTGCGGCAAATCCTGAGTCGGTGGCGGATGTGAAGCTGGCACTGAAGGCTGATCCTGAAACGAAATCTGAAACGAAATCTGAGGCGAAATCTGAGGCGAAACCTAAAAGAAAGCCCGCGCCGAAGGTGCTGAGGTATCGGGTGGTGAGTGGAGACACTCTGAGCGGGATCGCTCGGCGTCATGGGGTGAGCGTGCGGAGTCTGAAGAAGGCGAATGGCCTCCGATCAGATGTGATCCGCTTGAGGCAGGTTTTGAAAATTCCTAAGGCTTAGGAAGCTCTCAGGAGAGGGGAGTTTGCAAGAGTGGGAGCTTGCAAGGGCGAGTTCACTGGGGGTCGTAGAGCCGTTTTAAGATGGGGAGGCCTCGTTTTAGGAAGTCGGCATCGACTTGGTCGGCGAGATACTCGTCGAGGAAGATTTGGTAAGGGGCTTTATCGGTCTCGATGATGTGGATGCCACTTGCGGGGGTTTGCTCAAGGGCGGCAGCGAGTTCTGGGAGTCCGGCGATGGCTTGGCCGTTTACTGATTCGATGATTTGGCTGGCGATGCGATCGTAGCCGATGGTGGCTTCAGTCGCGACTACGCGGGTGAGGATGACGACTCGGCGGCGACCTTCTTCGTAATCTTCTGGGCTGCTGAGGACATCGAGCAAGTTTAGCGGGGCGCGGGTGGCCCAGTCTTTACCGTATGCTTCAAGATAGGGCTTAGAGAGTTCTTGGAAGACGAGGCCGCCCTTGATGAAGAAGGGGGGAGCTTGGTCGAAGCGGTGGGTGGGGACGAGGGGTGAGGGGCTCTTTTTCAGGGTGACTTCGATGGTTTTTTGTTCGCCTTCGCGGAGGATTTGTAAGGGGATTTTTTCATCCATGATGGGGGCTCCTTTGACGAGGTGTGGCCAGAAGAGGGTGCCATATTGGGGGTGCTGGAAGTAGCCTCGGCGGTCTAGGTCGTTTCCGCTGATGTTGAGGATGACGTCGCCTTTCTTGAGGCCGGCGAGATCACCAGAGCCTCCGGGGAGGATGCGGGTGATGTAGAGTCCGCCTTTGTCTTCAGGTAGCTTTAGCCAGCCTCGGAAATGAGGGTCCTCGGTGGTGGTGGTGCCGACTCCGAGGCTGGGGAATCCTTGGTAGCTTCCATCGGCCGCGTCTTTGAGGAAGGCTGAGATGATGTCTAGGGAGATGAGGTCTGAGATTTGGTCATTGGAGTTATAGCTGGTGAGGATCCCGCTGAGTTTATTGTTGATAAAGGCGGGGAGGGTGAAGGAGTTTCCGGAGGTCTGCATGGAGGCTTTGACGGTGTAGCAGAGGAAGAAACGACCGGGCACGAAGGTGCTGAGGAGTTCCATCGAGCGGATGGTGCCGAGGGTGCTGAGGGGGGTGCCATTGTTTTCAAATTGGAAGAGGGAAATCTGGTCACCGGGCTTTGGTGGGTTGGCGATTGTGGCGGGGGTGAGGGCGGAGAGAAAGCCGGGCTGATCTTCTGGAACGAGGAGCGCGAGGTTGGCGTCGTAGTCGATCATGCTCACTTTGGCGGTGACGGTCTCTGTGCGGTCGGCGGATTGGAGCTCGATGTAGGTGGCATCAGTGGCCATGGCGGCGGTGGTGAGGATGCGGTTTCCGGCGAGGAGGGTGCCAAGTCCCTGCCGTGAGCGTGCGGGAGATTTTTCCCAGGGCTGTGAGGCGCTGTAGGTCTGAATGGTGGAGTTGATGCGGACTACGGATTTCTCAGGAGCAGCGAGGGCTGGGAGAGTGAGAGTGAGGATGAGAGTGAGGAGGAGTTTCATGGAAGGAGAGGTTCCTGAGAGTGTGAGAGAGGCTGGGTGAGTGGGTGCTTTTTCTTTTCTGCGTTAGTCGAGCTGGGCGGCTTTGGTGATGGCGTTCTGGGCCATGATGCGTTTTTGCGCGGCGGGGACCTCGGCGGAGGGGATGACGAGAGGGCGGTTCGCGCCGTTAAATTTAATGACGTGGTACTCGGGCGGCTCGGCGGCGTTTAAGATGTCGTGCAGTTGGCGGAGGGTTTTGATTTTTTGGCCGTTGACTTCCTTGACGACGAGTCCGGTGAAGCCGCCCATGCGGGTGGTGAGCCGGTCTTTTTCGACGCGAGTGAGGACGACGACGTCTGGCATTTCTCGGAAGAGGCCTTCTGAGATGTAGTCGGCGTAGATTTGGCGGAGGCGACGGTTGTTAAATTTGTAGCTGGCGAAGAGGTTAAGGTCTAGGGGTTGGAAAACGAGCCCGGCGAAGAATGTGAAGCGGGGAGTTTGCTCATATTGAATGGAGTAGATCCGAGCGTAAGGGAATTCCTTGAGAGTGAGTTCTGTTTCGATTTTTTCACCTTTGCGAATGAGGGTGAAGGCGACTTTATCGCCCGCGAATTTACGCTCTACAATCTCGTTCATATCTACGAACTCGCCTGCGATGCTGATGTTGCCAGCGCTGTCGATGCTGTTTCCGTCGATGCTTAGAAGGACGTCGCCTTTTTCTAAAACTCCATCAGCGGGGCCAGCTGGGACGACATTGGCGACGAGGACTCCTTTCCCGTCTTCTGGGAGGTTGAAGGCGCGGCGCATCGCGGGGTTAAAGAGCGGGAAGGGGGAGATGCCGAGGTCCATGTAGTGATCATATTTCCCATCTTCGATGTCGGTGAGGAAGCGCTTTACGACGGGCGTGGGGATGATGTAGCCGACGTTGTCTGCTTGGGTGTTCCCTTGGAAGGCGACGCCGACGACTTTTTGATCTTGGATGACGGGGCCGCCGGAGTTCCCGGGGTTAATGGCGGCGTCAATCTGGATGACGAGGTGGGAATCTGAGCGGGAGTGGCTGTAACTGCTGAAGTCGATGCGGGAAACGACGCCTTGGGTGACGGAGAGCCGCTCTCCGCCGACGGGGTATCCGATGGCCGAGACGCGGGATTCTAGCTTGGGCATGCCGCCAATGGTGAGATGGGGGAGGCCCTCGAAGGGGGTGAAGTCTTGGAGTTCAATGAGGGCTAGGTCGCAGTCGTGGGCGATGTGGCGCACGCGGGCGACATGTTTCTGGGAGGAGCCTCGGCGGGTGACGAGGAGGCGGCGGCTGTCTGAGACGACGTGGGCGTTGGTGAGGATCTGGTTCGGCCCGATGATGAAGCCGGTTCCGGTGCCACTAGAGAAGCGCCCGCTATTCCAGGGTGTGCGGTAGTCGGGCACTTGGGTGGCGACTTCGATCTTTACTACGGAATCGTAAAGGGTGGGTGCGGGAGGGGTGAGGCTTTGTAAGGGGTGTTCTTTCAGCTGAGCGAGGAGAGAGCTGGGGAGAAGGAGCGAGAGGGAGAGGGAGAGAAGGAGGGACAGGAGTCTCATGGATAGGGTTAAGCTAAGGCTGGCTGAGTCTTTTTAAAGGAGGAAAATGGCGCGGGGCGGCAAGGAGGGGTGGAGTTAGACGTTGAAGCGAAACTCGATCACGTCTCCGTCTTGCACGGTGTATTCTTTTCCTTCAACGCGGAGTTTTCCTGCTTCCTTGCAGGCGTTTTTGCTGCCGAGGCTGACGAAGTCATCGTAGTGGACGACCTCGGCGGCGATGAAGCCACGCTCGAAGTCTCCGTGAATGACGCCGGCTGCCGCGGGGGCCTTATCACCTTCGGTGATGGTCCAGGCGCGGGTTTCTTGCTCGCCGGTTGTGATGTAGGTGCGCAGGCCGAGGAGGTGATAGACGGCTTTGATGAGGTCGGAGACGCCGGAGTCCGTGACGCCCATATCGCCAAGGAACTCGCTCGCTTCTTCAGTGGAGAGCTCGACGAGCTCTTCTTCGATTTGAGCTGAAATGACGATGATCTCTGCGCCGTGGGATTCTGCGGCATAGGCTTTCACCTTGGAGACAAGGGGGTGTGAGTCAGGATCGGCAACGGCGGCGGCGAGGTCTGACTCATTGACGTTACAGGCGAAGATGGTGTGCTTTGAGGAGAGGAGGAAAAACTCCCGCATTAGGGCGCGCTCGTCTTCATTGAGTTCTGCGGTGAGGGCGGGTTTCCCGGCATCGAGATGGGGGAGAAGTTTGAGGATGAGCTCGAGCTCTGCCTTGGATTCTTTATCACCAGATTTTGCCTTTTTTTCACGTGATTGCTTACGTTTTTCTAGTGCGGCGAGGTCGGCGAGGATGAGCTCGGAGTTAATGATCTCGATGTCGCGGGTGGGATCTACGGTGCCGAGTTCGTGGATGATGTCATCATTTTCAAAGCAGCGGACGACTTGGACGATGGCGTCGACTTCACGGATGTTGGCGAGGAATTTGTTACCAAGGCCGGCGCCTTCTGAGGCTCCCTCGACCAGTCCTGCGATGTCGACGAACTCGATGGCGGTGGGGATGACTTTGGTGGAATTTGACATCTTGGAAAGAATTTCCAAGCGGGTGTCGGGAACCGTGACCATGCCCACGTTCGGGTCGATGGTGCAGAAGGGGTAGTTGGCAGCCTCGGCGTTGCGAGTGCGCGTGAGGGCATTAAAGAGGGTCGATTTCCCGACGTTTGGCATTCCTACGATTCCGGCCTTGAGCATGATGCGGAGGCTTTAGCGCAGGATGGCGGGTGTGGGAACTCTCAAGTCACGAGAGAGGGAGATTTTTACTCCTTGGTCTGGATGGCGGGAACGGGGCCGGCGGGTTTTAGGTAGTCTGGGACGGTGGAGAGGTCTGGCGCGCTGCTGGGGGTGGCGGGGCTGGGGATGTTAGGGAGGCTGGGGATGGAGGGGAGGTTCGCGACATCGGCAGGGAGGATGGCGCTGTCTTCAATGTCCTCGATGGAGGTGCTGCCGCCGTCTGGATTTAGTGAGGGAAGAATGCCGTATGAGGGGAGCTGGCCGTCGACGTCAAGGTCGGCGGGGTCGAAGTCTTTTGGGACGAGGGCTTTTCCTTTTTTGGGAGTCCATTTCGCTTTGCGGGCTGCTTTTTTGCGCTTCCAAGCGAGGAGGTCAGCTTTGGAGACTTTCTTTTTGGCGGTTTTTTTTGCCGGTGGAGTGTCTTTTTTGACTTCGACGATGGGCGGGGTTTTACGGACGAGTTTGCGGAGAGAGAATGTGGAGGATTTGAGCTTGGCGAGCGGGGTCTTCTTGGGGGTGTTGGCCTTTGAGACGGGGGTATGGAGCGAGGTGCAGGAGGCGAGGCCCAGAGCTAAGATCGCGAGGAGAAGGGGGGGGAGAAGATTTTGCTTCATGAGGGGAGGGGCGGCACTTTCTGCTCTGGTAGGACTGATTTCAAGAGTCTTTGTTCAAAGAAGTATGGATTTTTTTAGATTCGGGTGGGCTTGGTGAGCCTTCAGCCTAGACATTGGCGGTTAAGAAGCTTGATTGGTTCGCGATGTCAGAAGTTTACGAGTCCGAGCGATATGTGGGCGAATATCTCCTTTTTCATTACGGAAAAGCTAAGGAAATTCTGCCTTGGGAGATGGGTCCGGTGGGGGCTCTTGATTTTCCGGTCAGGACGGTGGGGTATTTTTCGGAGGGAAGGGTGGAGAGGTCTCTTGATGTAGGGTGTGCGGTGGGGAGGTCGAGTTTGGAGCTGAGCCGCGAGAGTGATGAGGTGGTGGGGGTTGATTTTTCAAGGGCCTTTATTGATGCGGCTGAGGAGATGAGAGGTGGTGGTCAGATGATGTGTCGGCGGCTCGAGGAGGCTTCAGATTATAGTGCAGTGGAGGTTTCAAGACCGGAAGGGGTCGATGGAGTGGGGGTGAGCTTTGAGGTGGGGGATGCGATGAATCTGCGGGAAGATCTGGGGAGTTTTGATCGGGTGCATGCTGCGAATCTGTTATGCCGATTGCCTGAGCCGCGGAGGTTCCTAGAGCGTTTGCCGGGCTTGGTGAAGCGGGGTGGGGAGCTTGTGTTGGCGACGCCTTGCACTTGGTTGGAGGAATTTACGGTGAAGGAAAATTGGCCGCAGGGGAGGACGCGGGATTGGTTAGAGCAAGAGCTGGGCGGAGATTTCGCGCTGATTGAGGCGGCTGATGAGCCGTTTTTGATCCGTGAGACCGCGCGGAAGTTTCAGTGGACGGTGTCTTTGGTGACGAGGTGGCGGCGGGTTTAGGCGATTAATGCCGAGAAGGTGAAGGATGGTTTTTTTAACGAGCTGGATCGTCTTCTTCGCTGACTTCGAGGAGTCTGAAGAAGTGTGAGGGGCCGCCATCTGGGATGCCTGCGCCCATGATTTGGCCGTTGCCGGTGAAGGTTCCGCTGAGGTCGGTGAAGTGATCGAGGTCTTCTGATTGCTGAGCACGATAGCGAACGCCGATGCGGGTGAGTTGGGTGATGCCGATGCCAGGCTCGCTGGTGGTGGCGAGATTGATCGGGGTGCTGGGGCTACCGGGGGTGAGGCGGATGGCGTCGATGAGGACTTCGCCACGAGCTTCGAGATTAGAGGAGACGCCGGTGGCGCCGAAGATTTGGATAAAAACGCCGTTAGCGCTGGGCGGGGCGACGAGGCTAGGCTCGATGATCTCGTTCCAAAATCCGTTCCCTCCCTCGAAGGAATTAAAGCCGACATCTGCGCCATTGATCGGAGCTCCGTTAATATCGAGCCACTGAAGGCGGTACATTTGGACGTAGCTTTCTCCGGCGCTGAGCTGCATTGCTCGGAAGGAAAATGTGTAGGTGTCACCTCCTATGATGAAGCCTCCGGCTGCGAGGAGGTTTTGTTGAATTTCCGATTGGTTCGGCGCGCCGCCTTCATCGTTTTGGACGGCGATGCTGACTGAGGCGGATCCTGAGAATGCGCGGCCCTCGACGCGACGTGGAAATTGTCCTGAGGTGGAGAGGCAGGACCAGTTTCGTGGGCAGCTCGGGTTGTTAGGATCTGCGTTTTCAAAGTCACCGTTAATGATGAATTGCTCACCTAGGGGTTCCCTTTCCTGAACGCGGTGAAAAGGTGCGGAATTTGGGTCGAGGATGCTGGTGGTCTCAGTCCCGGGGAAGGCGGGCCCGAGGTCTGTCCAAGTGCTGCCATCTTGTGAGCTCTGCGGTTGGTAGATTCTCTCGGCCTGATCGGGCTGCCAAGAGATGAGGGTGCCTTCGCTGAGCTGAGCCGCCGTGCTGGGGGGGGTGGGAGGATCGACTGGAGGTTCAGTGGGTGGGTTCAGCGGTGATTCTAGGGGATTGGGATCAAAGCAGAAGTTGTCGTAAGCGATTGAGGAATTTGGACCCCAGAGAGGGACGATTTTTAGACCATCGACCTCGGCGGGAATCTCAATCGGGAAGGTGTAGGTTTCCCAGCTGCTGCCATCGCCAATGAGCTGAGGGTAGAGATCGCCAGTGCTGAGTCCTGAGTTTTCACCAGCGTTTGTGAAGTCGATTTTAAATCCTCCAATGCTCGATCCTGAGAGGATCATCATGTCTTGGGTGAAGTTGTAAGTGTTACCTGCGGTCAGGCCGAGCTCTGAGAGGCTGAGTGCGGCACCGCCATTTCCGACCCAGATTCCAAAGCCGCCATCCGCTTCGCTGTGATCGATGATGCCGAAGGCAGCGGGATTTCCGCCGGTCGCCGGGTAGCTGAAGGCGAAGCTTCCTCCCTCAGCGACTTCAAGCCAGGAGCTGGCTCCGTCTTCAAAGTCACCATTTGGCAAGAGTTCGGCAAGGCTGCTTTGGTTCAGGAGAAGGCAGGTGATGGGGAGGGAGATTTTTATTGGAATAGACATGGGAATGGTCTCCCTGTTTAAGCGAGATGAGCTTCAAAGCAAGAATAGAGTGCATTAAATTGCATTATTTTCCCAATTGGTTTTTTGGGGCTTGCTAAGAGGGGCTGGAAGTCCGTAGGTTGCATAAAGTTACAGGCAGAGCGGTGCTGATGGGATCGATCTTTCGTAATCTGTGGTGGAATTTTTCTCAAGATATTGAGCCTTATGATAGAAGCACTCGAAAAATCCAAAAAGCCGATGACTGTCCCTGAGGCGGACTTTTCCGCTGTGAATGAGTGGGTGCAGCTTGATGGGCGTGATTATGTGGTGATCCGTGGCCTTGAGAGCTTGGATCCCTTTTTCTTGAGCTTGGTGAGTGCGAGCGAGCAGTGGTTTTTTTGTAGTAGTAATGGCTCGCTCAGTGCGGGGAGAAGATCGCCAGATACCGCGCTCTTTCCCTATCTTACGGTTGATAAAATCCTCGATAACTGGAACTGCAGCGGTGCGCTGACGGCGATCAGTTGTGAGGGGCATCTCTGGCATCCTTTTTGGCCAGTCGCGACGCACTTTGCTCCGGTGAAGCGCCGCCTTTTAAAGAGTCTTTTAGGTGAGGAGTTAATCTTCGAGGAGCGGCATGATGCGCTGGGCCTCGTCTTTTCTTATCGTTGGCAACTTTCTGATGAATTCGGCTTCGTGAGGAAGGTGGAATTGATCAATGAAGGAGATGAGACACGTTCTCTGAGAATGATTGATGGGCTGCAAGATCTCTTGCCCTCTGGCGTGAATCACGGGCTGCATTTGGAGCTGAGTTGCCTCGCTGATGCCTATAAAATGAGTGAACTGGTCTGCGGGGGCGCGCTCATGATTCATCGTCTCGCCTCTGGAATCGTGGATGCGCCGATTCCCTTAGAATGTCTCAAGGTGACCACGGTCTGGACTTCTGGATTCGAGGGTGGGCACACTTTTTTATCCCGCACTGAGGCTGAAAATTACCTGAAACGCGGACAGGTCACCGGAGGGCAAAAAAGCCGCGGGCAGCGTGGGGCCTTCCTGCTGGGAGGGGAAATGACCCTTGCTGCTGGAGAGTCACGCAAGTGGACGATGGTGGCTGAGATTGAGCAAAGTCATCAAGCCGTCGCCAAGCTGGCGACTCAGCTAGAGGACCCGGTCTCCCTTCTCGCTGCGGTGGAAAATGATCTCCGCAAGGAGCGTGAGCGCCTGTACGCGCTGGTGGCTTCAGTGGATGGCTTTCAGGTCACGGCAGACCGGGATGTGGCGCACTATCATTATTATAACACCCTTTGTAATTACTTGCGTGGAGGGTTGCCGGAAGATCATGCCAAGCTGGGCCGCGAGTCCTTCATTCATTATCTGGCACAAAATAATCGCCCCCTTTTAGAGAAGCATCAAGATGCCCTAGAGTCCCTGCCAGTGAGCGTTCAGCGTGCTGACTTGATCGACTGGGCCGCGCAGCAAGGGAGCCCTGATCTGCTCAGATTAGCGGAAGAATATCTGCCCCTCATTTTAGCTCGCCGTCATGGTGATCCGAGTCGCCCATGGAATAAGTTTCACATCCGCCTGAAGGATGAAAAAGGCGATCCGGTTCATCACTTTGAAGGAAACTGGCGTGACATCTTTCAGAACTGGGAGGCACTCGCTTGGACTTACCCCGTCTTCCTAGACGGTTTTATCAATAAGTTTCTTAACGCCTCCACGCGCGATGGCTTTAACCCCTACCGCGTGACCTCATCTGGGGTGGATTGGGAGGTGCCAGATGAGGATGATCCTTGGGTCTCGATCGGGTATTGGGGGGACCATCAAATCGTCTATCTCTTGAAGTTCCTCGAGCTAAAAGAGAAGATGCAGCCTGGTTATTTTCAGGCGGAATTTGAGGATGCACGTTATGTTTTCTCAGATGTTCCTTATCGTTTTAAGAAGTGGGAAGAGATTTTAAGAGATCCTCGCAATACGATTGATTTCGACTCCGAGAAGCATGAATCATTGATGGCCCTGAAGGAGAAAATGGGCGGTGATGCTCTGCTCCTGCGTGATCAATCCGGCGAGCCTGTGAAGGTGAACTTGATCGAAAAACTTCTCATCCCCGCCGCTATCAAATTAGGCCAGCTCGTGCCTGGCGGGGGCGTGTGGATGAACACCCAAAAACCGGAATGGAATGATGCGAATAATGCTCTCGCTGGCTCTGGTCTTTCCGTCGTAACCTCGAGCTATCTCTTGCGCTACCTCAGCTTAATCGAGCGGATTTTAACAAAAGTCCCCGCCAAGGAGTTGCAGATTTCTCAGGCTCTCGCGCGCTTGTTAGAAACACTCGCGGAGCTCTTAAAAGCGGAGCAAGAGAGGAAAGAGGACCTTTCTGATCACGCGCGTTTCCGCTGGGTCAGTGCGGCGGGGCGCGGTCTGCAAGATTACCGGGAGGCGGAATCGAGGGCTCTTCAGCGATTCGCGACTGAGAAGGCTCTTTCTTTCGTGCAGTCTGCGAAGGCAGCTTTGGAGAGGGTCTTGGCATCGAACCGCCGCGCCGATGGTCTCTGGCATTCTTATAACATTCTTGAGATTCGAGAGAGTGAAGAAGCGATGGGGATCCGCCATCTTCCGGTCATGTTAGAAGGGCAAGTTGCGGTTCTGAGCTCTGGTTTTTTATCCTCTAATGAGACGGTGAACATCTTGGAGTTGCTTGAAAAAAGCGAACTGCGCTCGCAGCGCCACCCGACGTATTTACTCTATCCGGATCGTGAGCTGGCGAGCTTCATGGAGATGAATCTGCTGTCTGAAAGCTCGGTGATGAATGTGCCGATCCTGAAAAAGATGGGGGAAGTGGGGGACACTCGCCTCGTTCTCCAAGATGCGCAGGGGTGCTGGCGCTTTCGCGAATCTCTCGTGAATTCATACGCGCTCGCAGATGCCCTAGAGGCCGTCGAAGAACTGCCTCCCGAGGAGCGCCGCCAGATCGAGAAACTTTATGAAGAGGTCTTCTGTCATCAATCATTCACGGGCCGCAGTGGATCGATGTTTGGCTACGAGGGCTTGGCTTGTGTTTATTGGCACATGGTTTCTAAGTTACTTCTTGCCGCGCAAGAGGTGGTGAAGGGGGCCTTCGATTCCGAGGCTCATATTGACTTTAAAAAACGGGCTGTCGCCGCTTACTACTCAGTCCAGCGCGGTTTGGGCTTCCGCCAAACTCCGGCGCAATACGGAGCCTTTCCCTCCGAGCCCTACTCGCACAGTCAGGGGCAACGCGGCGCACAACAACCTGGCCTGACCGGGCAGGTGAAGGAGGGCATTCTCTGCCGCCTTGCTGAACTCGGGCTTGATTTCAAGGAAGGCTGTTTGAGCTTCCGACCTCGTTTTTTACGACGAGCGGAATTCGCTGAAGGTGATCTTTCTTTCACTTATGCGCGCTGCGCCGTGAGCTATCAAATGGTTTCAGATCTAGAAGAGGCGCAGGCCTCGGTTCACCTAAGTCAGGGAGAGATTCGCAAGTTTGAAGGAGCGATTCTGGATCTGGAGACGAGCTCCCAGCTTGCTTTTCAAGAGGGCATTATTCAGAAGGTCGAAGTCCAGATTCCAGCACATTGGCTCATTGAGTCAGCTCTAAATTCTTAAAAATCATGCCTCGCTCAATCTCTTCCAAGCTCTCGATTAAAGAGAAAGTAGGCTACGGCCTTGGTGATACTGCCTCGAACTTTGTGTTCCATATCGTGAACGCATTTTTGATCACCTACTACACGGATGTGATGGGATTAAACCCGCTGGCGGTGGGCACGCTCTATGCGGTGGCAAGGATCTGGGATGCCATTTCTGATCCGCTCATGGGGGGGCTGGCCGACCGGACGCAGACGCGATTTGGAAAATACCGACCCTATCTTTTATGGATTGCGCTGCCCTATGGCCTGATCGGTTTTCTGGCATTTCTCGGGCCAGACTTCAGCCCCACGGGAAAGTTAATTTACGCCTACATCACTTACATTGCCTTGATGACGGTCTACACCGCGATCAATGTGCCCTATTCTGCGATGATGGGGACGATCACTTCTGAGCCCTCGGAGCGCGCATCTCTCTCGAACTTCCGCTTTGCGGGGGCTTTTTCTGCGCAGGTTATTATCGGGCTCGCCCTTTTCCCGATGCTGAAGGAGTTCGGCGGGCGGGATGATCCGGGCGCTTGGCGAAACACGATGGTGGTCTTCTCGCTGCTGGCCACTTTTCTCTTTCTCTACACCTTCGCCACCACGCGCGAGCGGATCGCGCCGCCCAAAGAGCAGCGGCAAGGTCTGGCGGCGGATCTTCGCTTTCTGGGTAAGAACCGCCCCTTGGTCGTGATGTTGATCGTGGCCTTTATTACTCTGACCTTCTCTGGTTTACGCTGGGGGATCACTTATCCTTATTTAAAATACGTCGCTAATTTTAGTGGGGAGACCTACTTTTGGTATTTGGACCGAGTGTCGATTTTTTATGCGACTGCTCCCATCGCGCTCGTGATTGGCCTCTTGATGACGAAGCCGCTGATTCGCCGCTTTGGAAAACGGAATTCCTTGATCGGGCTGACAATGGTGAACGCCCTTTCTGTGATCGCTTTTTACTTTGTTCCGGCGACTCATTTTGAGCAGATTTTCTGGCTAAATATTTTTAGCGCCTTTGTTGCGGGGCCGATGCCTGCGATCGTTTGGGCCATTTATACGGATGTCGTGGACTACGGGGAATGGAAATTTGGACAAAGGAGCACCGCTTTGACTTTCGCCGCGGCAATGTTCGTCCAGAAGGCTGGCTTGGCTCTCGGCGGGTGGTCAGTCGGCGTGCTCTTGGCCTACTTTGGATACGTGGCCAATGTGACCCAATCCGAGCAATCTGCTCATGGGATTTTACTCATGTTTTCGCTCATCCCGGGCCTTCTTACGATCCTCTCCGGCATCGTGCTTTTCTGGTATCAGCTCAGTGATGATGAGGTTGAAAAAATCGCGGTAGATTTGCGCGAGCGCCGAGCTGAGGTTTAAGCCCCGGGCGTTTATTTCATAGGCATTTTCAGAGCCTTGTGTGCCTTACTTCTGGGGCGCGGCGACGGTCTCGCCCTTGTTCAGCTCCCCGGAGATGTAGATGTGCTGGGCCCCGCCGAAGCGCTTGTGGATGCGTGAAGCTAGTCGCTCAGCGCCCGTCATTCCGATCGCGCGGAAGGGGATCTGAATGGTGCTCAGTTTAGGGTCAGAGTGGCTTCGCTGGATGCCGTCAAACCCGGTGACTGAGACCTCACTCGGGATCTTGATGCCGAGTTTTTGGAAAGCATGAATCATGTCGAAGGCCTGATGGTCAGCGGCGCAGACCCAGGCTGTGACTCCATCGCGAGTTTGCTGCGCGGCGGCCGCGAGATTGGCGGCGGTGCTCTCAAAGGTGCGCGGGTGAATGCCGATGATGTCCTCAGGCCGAATCTTCATTTTCAGGCGGGCCATTTTTTCAAGGAAGGCACTGTATCTACGAAATGACCAACTGGCCGAGACGGCATAATCACGGGTCGAAAACCCGATGCGCTCATGACCGGCGGCGATGAGGTGCTCAATGCTGGCGGAGATTCCGGAGTAGTGATCCACGTCGACGCAATCGATCAAAGCATGCTGCTGCTGGTCCACGAGCGAGACGAGAGGGAAGTGCAGTGAAAGTTTTTGGACGATGTCTTTATGGAAAGGGTAGATCAAGAGGATGCCTCGGTCTTTGCGATCCTTAAGACCGGGCACGCCATGGAAAGAAGGGTGATTAAGATCTGTGGCATCCGGTGAGATGAAGCTCACATCCACTCGGGATTTGTGAAGCTGCCCGTATTCTGCCACTCCCTCTAGAATTTGGGCGCCGGGGCTTTGGTAGTCTCCTTTAAAATACTCCTCTTTCTCGCTGCAGATTAGGACCGTGAAGTTCACGTTCTTTTTCGTCTTCCGCGCGCTAGGGCTTCTGTTCTCGAGATGGACATAGCCGATCTCAGCTGCCAGCTCGAAGACCTTGGCCCGAGTCGCTGCGCTAATTCCCGCATGGTTCGTGAAGCACCGTGATACGGTGGCGCGGGATAAACCGAGCCGGTCTGCGATGACTTGTTGATTAACTTCTGACATCTTTTTCGTTGCCGAGCGAATGTGCCTGAGTCGCTATTTTATGGCAAGATTAAGGCGGATACTTAGAGTTTGAATGCCTGCAATTTTATGCAACAGTCTCAATCTCATGACGCTGCAATTCACGATTCAAAAAATCTCAGGCCTATTTTTGCTGCTGCTCATATTGAGCGCTTCCTCGAGTGGAGAGGTCATCACCCTGGGGGCCGGATCTTACCTGAGCGAGCGCCCTGAGACCTGCCGCCCTCTTCCGGATGAAATCTCTAAGATCAAAAGCCTGACCGGGCCCACGCCCACCAATCAATGGTGGAGTTCCTTGCTCTGGGAACGCCACTCGCAAAACCTTTTCCCCCATCCGCTCGGGATGCGCTGCCATGAGGGAGGGCTAGCGGTGACTTATCCGGGAGCTGGGATCGATGGCCGCTCGGGAAATATTATGGGAGGTGGAGTTTCTAAAGCGGGGGACTTTGTGATCCATCACAGTGGCGTCCCGCACTTTCCTTCCGCTAAGTTAGCGAGCTATTCCGAGTGGTTTGTGACAGCTGAATTCCGCGAGGGCTCGGCTTCCTTGCGGACGAGTTTTGGGCATGGCAGCCCTTATGTGTATGGCCGGATCCAAGGAGGTGATCCGCTTTTGATTTTTTCAGAGCGGCCCCTGATCTGGAGTGGGGGAGATGGGGAGGCGACGCTCGGTGTGACTGTGAAGGGAAATCATTACGGACTATTTGCCGCCAGCGGTACAAAATGGACGGGTCTGGATTCCTTAAAGTTCCGCAACGCCGGATCGAAGGGGTATTTTTCGATCGCTCTCCTCCCTGATCGCGAACTCGACACGCTAAGGTTCTTTGAAAAATGTGCCCATCGTCATGTGGTCGATACTCATATTTCAACGAGCCTTAAAAACGGCTCCTTAGAAACAAATTACCGCTTTGAAACGGAGGCCCTAGAAGGGGGAGGCAAGGACACGGTTTACGCACTCTATCCCCATCAATGGAAATACACGGAGGCGAGTCTGAGCGCTCAGAGTTACCGTTCGGTGCGAGGGGAAATGAAACTTGCCCAGGGACGAGGCTTTAAAACCTTAATTCCCATTCAGGGTCTCTTGCCGATGCTCCCCGCCGAGGGCATCGCAGATCGTGAACGCCTGCGCAGCTATCTGCAAAGGGAGGTGTCAGCGCAGAAGTCTCTGGAGTTTAAAGACACCTACTGGGAAGGAAAGCAGCTCGGTAAGCTCGCCACTCTGAGCGGGATCGCGGAGGTGCTAGGCGAGTCTGAAATGCAAATGAGCTTCGTCGCGGAGATGCAGGCGCGGCTAGAGAATTGGTTCACTGCTTCAGAAGGGGAGACTGCTCCTCTCTTCTACTACAATGAGCGCTGGGGGGCCTTGATCGGGAGCCTGCCCTCTTATGGTAGTGATGATCAAATCAATGATCACCATTTTCACTATGGGTATTTTATCAGAGCCGCGGCCGAAGTGGCCCGTCTGACTCCCGGCTGGGCTGAGAAATGGGGGGCAATGGTCAATCTCCTCATCCGTGATATTGCCGCGACTGATCCGGAGGATCCCCTCTTCCCTCGCTTGCGGGGCTTCGATACTTATGCAGGGCATTCTTGGGCCTCAGGGCATGGGAAATTTGGCGATGGTAATAATCAGGAGTCTTCATCGGAGTCGATGAACGCATGGTATGGTCTCATGCTGTGGGGTGAGGTGACTGGAGATGCCGCACTCCGTGATACAGGAATCTTCCTCTATAATACAGAGCGCACCGCAGTGGAGGAATATTGGTTTGATGTTTCAGGGACCAATTTTCCGAAGGATTTCCCAAATGTCGCACTGGGGATGATCTGGGGTGGTAAGGGGGCTTTTGCCACTTGGTTTTCCGGAGAGATTGACTGCATTCATGGGATCAATTGGCTTCCTTTTACTCCGGCTTCTATCTCGATGGGACGTTTCCCTGACTACGTCAAAAAGAACCACGCCCGCATTGTGCAGAAACGTGAGAAAGGAGCTGATTATAACAATGGTTGGGGTGATCTGATCGTGATGTTTAATGCACTCCAAGATCCTGCGATGGCGGTCTCTTATCTCGATAAAAATCCGGATTGCAGCTTAGAAGGAGGGAATACCCACGCCTTCATGTATCACTGGATTCATACGCTAGATCGTCTAGGCCGTAATGAAGTTGCCGTGACTTCTGCCTATCCCTTCGTGAATGTCTACCGCAAGGAGGGGCGCAAAACCTACGCTGCATTTAACTTCCAAGACGCGCCGCGCAAGGTCTCGTTCTCAGATGGCTTTCAGATGACGGTGGGGGCGCGGAAGATGGCGGTGGAGACGGAGTCTGATTAAGGGTGAAGGGGAAGGGGAAGGGTGAAAGGGAAGGGTGAAAGGGAAGGTTGAAGGGGAAGAGTGAGGGGGAAGAGTGAGGGGGAAGAGGGCCCGAAGAGGGCTGGAAGAAGGGATTAGCGAACGAGCGGATTTCTCGGAATGCGGCGATCAGGCACCGTGCCAAAGGGGACGGTGGTGGGCTTCTTTTCAGCAGGGATCACTTTGATTTGTTTGATGATCGCTAGGGTCCGCTTATAATCCTCTTGCATCAATTTTGCTTGGCGAGTCTTTGGGAACTTGCGGGAGAGTTGCAGGTAGGCTGCATTCACTTTGCGGAGGGTCTTCGCGCTTTGGTCAGTGATTTCTTGGTGGTGGAGGCGGCGGTGTTCTTTGTAGAGGCGGACCTCGTTCACGAGAGCGGGGGAGGCCTCCAGCCGACTTAGGGCTTCCTTGAATGTCGTTTGCCAGCTTGGTGAGGTGAGCGCGAAGTACGGCATTCCCTGAACTTCGCGTAGGCGATCCCACTGCGCGATGAGCGGCAGTGATTTCGCCTCTTGCAGGAAGGCGCTGAGTTCCTTTTGCGCGGTGGGGGCGAGTGTTTGCGCGGTGCTTACTCGGAGCTTCAGCCACTGCCGCATGGAGTCTGAGCCATCTCGTGGATAAGCATGGGCAAGATTTGGCCAGACTTCCATGCTGAGCTCGCCTCCTAGCTTGCGATGATGCAGGAAGGCCCGCAGGGCAAAGAGGTAATTTGGATCACCGCGCCCCACCCCAATGTGGACTGATTTTTGGTCCGCGTATTTGCTCAGCGCTCCTGGCGGTCTGCGGGCGTGGCCGGCTCCCAGAATGATGCCGCCGCGCAGACTGGGCACAGACTGAAGCATGAGGTCGCTGTGCCAACCCCCGAGTGAGAAACCGCCGACGTAGAGTCGATCCGGATCACTTGCATGCTGGCGGAGCAGTTGCTGGCGCACCCTTTGGAAAGCCTTGATCTCTTCTGTGAGGGGCTCTTGTGAAAGGGTCGCTCTCCCTCCATCGGTATAGGTCATGCCGACGATGATCCAATCATCCGGCCCGGTTTGCCGCCGCATGAGCTCGGTGGTCGGGCGTCCACCGGAGCCGTGATAGTAGAAAAAGGTGGGATGTTTTTTAGATGGGTCGAAGTTTTCAGGAAGGGAGATTTTGACCGGATGGGGAAGGAGGGGGATCTCCAGGTTGAGGTCCTTAGCGCTCGTGACGAGAGGACCTAAAAAAAGGCTAAGAAGACTAAGAAGGCGGATCATTGTATTAGAGGGTATTTAGAAATTCGGCACAGCGGGTTTCAGACCAATATTCCTGACCGGAGCTGACAAAGCCAACATGGCCCCCGTGAGCGGGAGTCTCAAGTGAAAGGAAGGCGCTTTTTTCGGCAATTTCTCGGGGAAAGCAAGCGGCGGGGAGAAAGGGATCATTCAGCGCCTGCACCATCAGGGTGGGAATCGCGATGGCAGAAAGGAGGGGCTTGGAGCTGGCGCGGGTCCAGTAATCATGGGCACCAGCGAAGCCATTGAGCGGGGCGGTGAAGCGGTCATCGAAGTCCGCGAAGGTCTTGATTTTTTGAATCCCGCTCAGGTCAAGTCGGCCGGGGAATTTCTTATTTTTCTGAATGACCTTTTCTTTCAGGCCATCCATGAAGCGCGCCATGTAGATTTTATTATCCCACTCCCCGAGGCGTAATGAACTGGAGCTGAGGTCGCAAGGGGTGGAGAAAGCCACGCCGCCCTTCACCCTAGGATCAAGATGAGAAGCCTGCTCTCCGAGATATTTTAGGACGATGTTCCCGCCGAGACTGAAGCCAATGAGGGCGATTTTTTGGTAAGCGTGAGTCTGAGCGATCGCGTGGTCGACCACATGACCGAGGTCACCGCTCACGCCAGAATGATAGGAACGCAGAAGGCGATTTGGCTCACCAGAGCAGCCGCGGCAATTCCAAGCAAGGGTATCCCAAGCGCGTTTTTGCAAGGCGAGGGACATGCCGCGAATATACTTGGCCGAGGACTCGCCCTCTAATCCGTGGCCAATGATGGCGAGACTTCGATGGCGACGAGGCGACCAATCGAGATCCAGAAAATCACCATCAGGGAGCTCCAGCCGCTCACGGGTGACGGGTAGAGAAGCCACTCGCCGAAAAAGGGTGGGGTAGATCGTAGCAAGGTGACCATTACGCAGGGGAAAAGGGGCGTGATAGTTGGAGGGGATGAGGGGCATGGAGCGAATGAGCAGAGCTTCGAGGTCTCTGGCAGAGAGGGTAGCTCAAACTCGGAAGCAAGCCCACACTGCGTTTCGGAGGAAGAGCTTGGGCGGGGGGCTTCATTTTTTCCGGAGAGAAAGTGTTTTTGCTCGCTTGTGAATTTGGCTAGGCTTGGTCTGAAACGAGATGAATATGAACTCCCTAAGCCGTCGTCATTTTATCAGTGGAGCTTCGGCAGCCATTGGGTCAGCCATCTTACCGACTACGGCGGCAGAAGAGGAAGGGAAGTCCCAAGCTTACGAATACTGCACCTTTATTAAGTTCTTGCAGGACTTATCTTATGAGGAGTTGGCAGTGCAGCTGGCTAAGATGGGTTTTGATGGTGCTGAGGTGACGGTTCGTAAGGGGGGCTACATTGCGCCCGGATCGGCTGCTGAGGAGCTGCCGAAGCTTGCGGAGGTGTTCAAAAAGCACGGCTTGAAGATTCATATTTTAACGACAGATCTCACGGGGCCGGCTTCTCCCCATGCGGAGTCGATCATTACTACGGCCTCACAGCTCGGCATCCAGCGCTATCGGATGGGGTTTTGTCGCTATAATCTTAAGGCTGCGATTAAGCCGCAAGTGGAGGCTTTGAAACCGCAGTTCAGAGAGCTGGCCGCGATGAATCGGGAGGCTGGAGTTACGGGGGTTTATCAAAATCATGCGGGGGCGAAGTATATGGGGGCCACGCTTTGGGATCTGGCGCAGATTTTACGGGGAATTCCGGTGGAGGAAATTGGCTGTATTTTTGATATTCGTCATGCGGTGGCGGATGGTGGCTCGGCTTGGCCGATTTATTACGATATTATCAAACCGCACATTTCTGCGCTTTCGGTGAAGGATTTTAAGTGGGGCTTGAAGAAGGAGGGCGATGAGCGCCTTTCCCATGTGCATGTTCCTCTTGGAAGCGGGCAGGTGGATTTGGAGGCCTTTATAAGGAGCTTCAAAAAGGACTTTCAATCAGCTGTGGTGACCCTGCACATCGAGTATCTGAGGCGTGAGGGCTTGGCCGCGAATCTTGCGGCGATCGAGCGTGATTTCCGAGTGCTGCGCTCGGCGATGGATTAATCCCAGATAGAATCCTGTGATGATCCGTTTTATTTATCTCAGTCTTTTGAGCCTTGGCCTGTTTCATTTCTCCGGTCATCCGAGTGAGGCTGAGGAGCCGGATGATGCGCATTTTTTAGAGAGGGGCTTTCCTTTTTGTGAGATTACGGTGGATGGGCGTAAATTAGGAGAGGGATTTCCTAAGGATAATCTCACGCCGCGTGGTCTGGTGGTGCGGCTCGCTGAGGAGACTTATCTGGCTTATGATACGGATCTTTGCCGGGTTGCGCTGGCTTGGACAGGTGGTTTTTTGACGGAAGAAAGTCTTGCTCTGAAATCTTACCGAGAGCCAAAAGCGAAGAAGAATGGGGGGCAAAAATCTCTTCCTTCTCCAATTGGTCAGCCTCTCTTTGCAAATGGCCTTTATGCGGGAGTTCAGCGTGGGAGGGAGGCTCGTTTACGTGACCCGCGGCCGCCGGGTAAGAACCCTAGAGAGATCGGGAGGGGCGCCTTGGCAGAGGGCATGGCGCGCTGGGTTTCTAGCACGGTGCTGGGGGAGCGAGTGAAGGTGAGTTACGAGATTGGCGGCGTGATGATTCAGGAAATCCCTGCCGCTCTTAGCGGTGATGAGGAGGGCGCTTCCCGCGAGCCAGCGATCGTTCGTTATTTCCGAGTGAGCGCGCATCCGGAGGTGGCTTTAACGATTGTGTTGGGGACTCAGCATTGCCAAGTGGTGGGTGCGCCAGTCGGGAGCCAGCTACAAAAGCGAAGGGGGATCCATTCCCTGAGCATCGAGCCGAGTGACGCGGTGCAGGAATTTGCGGTGGTGCAATCTCTTCACAAATTCGAAGGCGCGCTCCCTGCTCACACCGCCCCAAAGGAATGGGAGCAAAGCCCGCCGGGTGGGCATTGGCCAAAAAAAATCATGACCTCTGGCAAGTTGGCCCCAGATGAGGCCGCTTATGTGATCGATGAAATCCCGCTCCCGCTCGCTCATCCTGCTGGGCGAAATGTGCGCCCGATTGATCTTGCCTTCGCTGAGACTTACGCCGTTATGGTAACCTTTGATGGCGATCTGTGGAAGGTGCGGGGATTGGAAGGCGATCTTAAAAAGATCGAGTGGCAACGCATCGCGAGTGGACTGCATGAGCCTTGCTCGGTGCGGGTCCGTGGGCATGAAATCTTCGTCTTCAGTCGCAATGGCATCACCAAGGTGCGCTCGGATGGTGCTGCACTCGTCTATGAAAATTATAGTAGCGATTTTTGGCAAAGTGCCGACTCGCGGGACTTTGCGCATAGCTTCGACTTTGATGATGAGGGGAACATTTACCTGAGTAAGGGAGGGCAGCAGAACGACTTCCCCTCGAAGCATAGTGGGCGTGTCTTAAAGATCGACCAAGAGCGGAAGGTGAGCGTCTTTGCAAGTGGCCTGCGCAATCCCTATCTCTCGGTCCGGCCTGGCACTGCGGAGATCTATGCCAGTGATCAGCAGGGGCACTGGGTTCCGGCGACTCCGGTGCACCGCATCACTCCGGGTGCTTACTACGGTTTTCGCCCCTCCGCGCCATGGGGGCTGCCGGAGCCGCCGCTCACGCCGCCACTCTGCTGGATCCCGCACACGGTTGCCAGTTCTGGCCTCGGCGTGATCTGGGCGGATGATGAGCGATTTGGCCCGTTGAGTGATTCTCTGATCTACCTTGACTACACCGGACCTCAGATCATGCGGACCTACCTGCATGAGCGTGAGGGGCAGGCTGCTACGCTGCCGCTCCCTCTGACTCCCACATTTCCGCTGCTCAAGGGCGCGGTAAATCCTGCGGATGGGCAGCTTTACCTCGTGGGTTTTCAAATCTGGGGATCAAGAGCGGGAGCGATTCGCGGCATGGGCCGTCTGCGATTCACGGGGAGGGCCTCGCAGCTTCCCTCTCGGGTGCTTGCTGGAAAAAATGCGCTTAGCTTGCGCTTCGATGAGCCGCTTGATCCCTCCTTCGCCAGCCTGACGGCCCGGCGGTGGAACTATCAACGCAGCGGGATCTATGGCTCCGGCCACTATCGACCAGATGGGAAAGCGGGGGAGGAATTACTGCCGCTGAGCCGCGTAGAATTTTCCAAAGATCGCCGAGCGATTTTAGTCGCCACTCCTGAACTGCAGCGCGTGGATCAGCTGGCCTTCACTTACGAGCTTAAGACCGCAGCGGGGAAAAAATTTACCCACTCTGTTTACTTTACCTTACATGAGGTCACGCCGCTGGACCTCGCTCAAGAAGGCTTTCCGGAAGTCGATCTGGCCAAGCTGGCGGCCACTGCGGATCAGCCTGAGGCGCAGAATAAATCCAGCGTGGTGCAGCCCACAATCGAGCGCGGAGTGCATGTTTATAAGACGATCGGCTGTATCGCATGTCATTCAGTGGATGGGACGAGCAATGGCCGGAGTGGTCCGACTTGGAAAAATCTCGCCGGTTCGCAGCGGGAGTTGCTAGATGGAAAGCGTGTTGAGGTGGATGCGGCCTACCTGCGGGAGTCCATCCTAGATCCAGCCGCCAAGGTGGCGAAGGGTTATCATCCGAAGGACGTGGGCATGCCTTCCTATCGGGGCATTCTCCCTGATTCGGATATCGATTCACTCGTTCTCTACATTCAATCGCTCGCGGAATAGCCTCCTTCGTCTTGACCCACCGGCCTCCTCCGCTTACTTCCCTGAACCATGGCCAAGCGTTCTAAGATTCCCATAAAGACGAAGCAGGAGATTGAAAAGATGCGGGAAGCGGGCAAGGTCGCGAGCGATGTTCTTCAGCGAACCGCAGCATTCATCGAGGCGGGCAAGACGACGCGCGAGGTGGATGAATACGCGCTGGCTTTAATGGAGGAGCACGGTGTGAAGAGTGCCTTTCATAAATACCGGGACTTCCCGGGTTACACTTGTATCTCAATGAATGAGGAAGTGGTGCACGGGATCGGTGGGGATCGCGTGATTGTGGAGGGGGATCTCGTGAAGCTCGACGTGGGGATCAAGCGGCAGGGCTGGATCGGGGACAATGCGCTCACCGTTCCGGTTGGCAAAATTGATGGGGAGCAAAAGCGCCTCATGGCAGTGACGGAGGAGTCACTTTTCATCGCGATTTCACATGCGCGGGCCGGTGAGCCGTTGCATAAACTTTGTGCTTCAGTGGAAGACTATGTGACGCGTTTTGGATTTACGGTGGTGCGGGATTTAGTGGGACATGGAGTGGGCCGTCAACTGCATGAAGAGCCTCAGGTGCCGAACTATGATCCGGGTGGGAAATCGCCGATTTTAAAGGCGGGCATGATTTTAGCAATTGAACCGATGATCAATGCCGGGGTGGGCACGGTGGATTGGTTTGATGACGGATGGACTGTCGCGACTTCTGATCGTCGGCCCTCAAGCCACTTCGAGCACACTGTCTTGGTGACGAATGGTGATCCTGAGATTTTGACTTGGAGACCGCGGACCGCCCTGCCGGAGCAGTTGGGGATTCCGCCGATGCCTGCTTAGCTTTAGTGGCGGTGAGCCAGAGGGGAGACGAATTGATTCCAGAGTGATTCGGTCGGAGTTGCCGCTTCTGCTCCGAAGGATGAAATGGCGAGGGAGCTAAGTTTTGGAATGAGGCCCTCGGACGATTCCTCGATTGTGAGCCAGCCGCTGCAGGTGCTTTCGGAAGAGTGGGAGATATTACGACCGAGGTGGTAGCTGATGCCGTTGGCTCCTCCTCCGAAACCACCGCGCCAGATGACGATTTCGTGGATCAGTTTACCATCACGATAGAGGGCGGCGGCGAAGCGTTGGGAGGTGATGTCGCTGAGTTCTGCAGAGGTGGCGGCAGGGTCGGCTTCGACAAGTGAAATTCCTTTTTTGAAGAATGAGCGGATTGTCTGAAACTCGGCGTCGGCAGCGCGGCGTTTGTCGAGGTCGGTGAAGGTCTTTGGGACCTGGGGAAGAGTTGGGGTGGGGCCGAGCGATGAGGTCGGGCTGGTGAGCGGTGCGATGGGGATGGGTGGCCCGACGGGAGTGGGTGGTGGGAAGGGTGTGGGCAATGCTGAGGACGTGGGTGAGTTTGGTGGGGAAGAGGCGGTGGCGAGGGCGCGGCGGATTTGGGTGACGACGTCTAGGAAGGCTTCGTTTTGATTTGGCCAGGCCGCGATGGGTTTTCCGTCTTTTGGGGTGGCGAGGCGTTGGGGAATCTCGGTGGCTGTCCAGTCGCAGTGGTCGAGAATGATGGGGATGATGCGGGCTTCTCCGGCTTTGGCGCGGGCGATGGCGGTTTTAAATTCAATCTCGAAGCAGTAGTAGGAATTAAGGAAGTGGTGGCTGATGAGAAGGAGGATGAGGTCGGCGCTTTCGAGTTCCTTTTTGATCTCGGGATCCAGTTCGTCTCCTGCGATGAGCATGCGGTCGTGCCAGATGTGGTTCCCCTCACGACGGAGGTTGGCCATGTGCGCGAGGAGCTCATCCTTGAGAGCTTCGTCAGCGTGTGAGTAGGAGAGGAAGATGCGAGCCATGTTCAGGAGGCAAGGGTGGATTCGATGAGGGCGATCTCATCGTCGGTGAGATCGAAGAGGCGATAGACGATCTGGTTGATGGCGTCTTCGTGCGCCGCGAGGGAGTCGAGGTCGTTGTCGGTGGTTGCTTGGGCGCATTGCTCGGCGAGGGTTGCGAGCAAATTTTGAGCCTCTTCGTCTAGATCTGGGATAGGAAGTTTGTCTAATACTGCCGGGAAAAGCTCCAAGGCTTTGCCTTTAAGTCTACCTTGCTCACGCAGCCAAAATGTAGAACACAAGCTGTTAATTATTGCTTCTAAGGACCTTAGGGTAACCGGGCATTGCTGAGTAAGGTGAAATAAATAGCAATCAGATCGACAGTAAAATGGGGGTGAAAACACTGAGCAGACTGACAGTGGGGCTCGATAAGGAAATACCAAGCCAGGTTTAAGGAAGATTCTTTGATCTCGAGGCCAGTGGAGCTGATACCAAGGAAGTTTTCCGTCTCTGAATTCACGTCTCAGTTCTAAGATTTTTTTGTAAGGTTTTAGGTGTTCTAGAATGACGGAAGAAAGGGCCCGTTCGTCGGTTCCCCTGGGTAAGTAGAGGACAACCTTTGTGTGAGGTGTTATTACGCCAAACTTGTGAATTGATGAATTTTTGTAAAACGGTTTTAGAAAACTCTTTCCATCCGTGTTAGATATCTTTTCGACGAGTAATCTATCTTTATCTCTCGTTAGGTCGAATACATAGACAGGGTCTCCTGCTTTTGCTTCGCCACCAATGAGATGGAGCTTTGCTTTGCTAACTGTGTCGCATCCGCTAACCAGCCCTTGGGTGAAATTCCCTATGGTTTCCAGTCGATGATGTTGTCGTAATTTTTCAATTACAGAGTTGGCGACCCCACCTCCAGCGGTATTGGCTAAGCTCGCTTTTCGAATGAATGAAGTTTCAGAGTCGAAGACGTTACCGGACGGGATTGTCAGATAGTGGGTGTCGGGATCATTTCCACCGAGTATCGAGTGGATAGTGCTATCGGTTGATGAGCCAGATCTTGTGGTGGCAGAAAGCTTGGTGCGACCGGTCGAATGTGAAGATCTTAAGAACCCATAAAGCAAATTGTGCTGGCCTGAAGCCGATTGGAAAATCTTGAGTTCTCCAAAGTCAATTAACTCAATAAAAGAGCATTCTTCTTTAAGGTGATTTCTAAGTTTGCTGGCGCCCGTGGCGCTACGAAAATAAGATGTTGTAATTAAGTAGGCTACGCCTTTGTTTTTTAATAATTTCCCTAGTGTGAGGTGGATGAAGTAATAAAAGAAATCCATTTTCCCTTCAGAGTATTTAGATAATTTATCTGGCAGTATCTCGTCGAAAGTGGGTTTATTGCCGTCTTCTCCTAAGTAGGGGGGGTTCTGAATGATAATGTCGAATCCGCCTTCGGCGAAGACGTCTTGGAAGATGAGGTGCCATAGGAAGAAGGGGCGTTCGGGTTGGCGGGCGACAGCTTCGAGTTGCTGGTGGCTGGCCTCGATGTCGGTTTTTTGTTTTTGGAGGGCGGCGAGTTTTTTAGGAGCGCTGCGGGCGTTCCAGCCTTTGGGCTTGGGGAGGGTGCCGTCGGTGATTTTTTGGTGTTGGTCGATGAGGTTGCGGACTTTATCGAGGTCGAATTCGAGGCAGGTGCGGATGTGGTTGATGACTTCGCGGTCGATGGTGTCGCGGAGTTCGGCTTTGCGCTCGGGCTTGCGAGCGTTGAAGTATTTTTGGCGGGCTTCGAGGATGGCGGAGCGGTTCTCGGAGGAGACGGCGTGGAATTCTTGTTGGTCTTGGTCGAGGAGGTTGAGCTCGGCCTCGCCGCCGGTGACTTGCCGGATGGTCATGGAGCGGGGATCGGCTTCTTGCTCGATGCGGGAGAGGTCGACCCCGCCGAAGCTCTCGAGGAGGGAATTTCCCTGCATAATTTTATAGTCGAGATTGGGGAGAGGTGAGGGGGTGACTTCATCGACGACGAGGGCGAGCCAGAAGCGGAGGCGGGCGATTTCGACGGCGCCGAGGTCGAGGTCGACGCCGTAGATGGACTTTTGGATGATGGATTTTTTAAGGGCGGCGCGTTCGGCGGGATCGTGGAACTCAGAGTTCAGAAGAGTGCGGATGTGGACGATCTCATTGAGCATGCCAATGGGGAAGGCCCCGGAGCCGATGGCGGGGTCGCAGATTTTGACCTTTTCGAGGAGGGTGGCGATTTTCTTGGCATTCTGATGGCACCAGCTGTCTGGGTCCTCTGGGTCGCCTGCTTTGTGAAGGGTGACGAGCTCACTGAGTTCGGCCCGCTCGCCGAGGTGGGTTTGGAGGTAGTGCAGGAGGGACTGCTGGCACATGTAGGAGACGACGGGCTTGGGGGTGTAGTAAGCGCCTTTGTCTTTGTTATCCTCGAGGAGGTTCTCGAAGATGTGTCCGAGCATCTCGGGGTCGATGCCGACTTCTTTGTTCAGGGGGTCGTTTTCATCGATGGTGAAGTTGTATTGGCCGAAGAAGTCGAGAAGGGTGGCGAAGAGGGCAGGTGGGAAGTCGATGGTCTGGAGAGGGGCGGGATCGGAGTCGAAGAGTCCGCCATTAAGGTAGGGAATTCGGGTGTCGGTTTTCTCAAAGAGGTCGTCGGGTCGTTCAGTGTTGAGTGCCTCGAAAAAGAGGCTGGTGAGGAAGTCGCTGTGGAAGGCTACGGCGTCATCGGACCCACCGGCTTGAGCGAAGTAGTCCTGAAGAAAAGTGCGTTTACCCTCGGTCCAGTCGGTGCTGTCAGCGGGGCAGCCGAGCCAGCCTTTTTTCTCGAGGAAGGTGAGGAAGACGAGGCGGCCGAGTAGTTTTTTCACAAAGTCGCGGATGGGCTTGTCGGCGATCTTTTGGGCAGTGGGGGTGGCTTCAGTAGCGATGCTAAAGAGGGCGCGAGTGGCGTTGGCTTGATCAAGGTTTTCCTCTGATGGGATGTGTTGAGGGTAGGGAGTGGCGCGGCCGTTGGAGCTGTCTTTCTCTTTTTTAAAGGGATGCTGGGCTTGAAGGAGGTAAGGCGTGGTGGGGAGGATGTGGGCGAGGAAGAGAGAGTAGAGTGCCTTGTAGTGGTCGAAGAATTCGTTAGAGAGTTTCTCGAAGGCGAAGGCGGTTTCTAGTTTTTGGAGGTTGAGGGAGTCTCCGGCTTGTTTGATCTCGGCAAGTTGGCGGGCGGCGGTGCGAGTGGGTTCGTCTTTGCCGACGAGGAAAGTGAAGCGGCGGGGGGCGGTTTGGATCTCTTCGTGCGTGCCGTCTTCGAGAAGGGAGATGCTGCGTGAGACGTAGCTGATGCGCCAGTTGGGGTTGTCGTCCTGCTCGAAGACGGCTATGGCGGCGTCGAATTCGGAGTCATCGAGGAGGTCGATGAGGAAGGCGCGGAGGGCGATCTTGTTCCGGCTGAGGTCGATTTTATTCTGAACCCTGAGGTGAAGGAGGAGGACGTTGTTATCGTCCGCAAGGGAGAGGTCACCAAGTTGGAGGCCACTTAGGATGTTTTCTTGGAAGGCCGTTTTGATATCGAGTGGTTTTGCGGTGGGCCGCAGCGAGAGGTGCTCGTAGTGGAAAATCTCCTTAAGGATGGCGAGCCAGGACTCGGGGCGGAAGGCTTGCTTGAGGGTGGATTCAATGATCATAGAACAATGTTTCAGCGGCGAGATAGGAGAGTGTTGACGTGTGCGTAATCAAGGAGGACTTGGTCAGAGGTGAGAAGGGTGTAGTTGCGGAGGCGTGCGGTGGCGGTGATGATCTGATCGGCAGGGTCTTTATGGGGTTTCCCGTCTTTTTCGAAATTTCCTGGAAGGCGAGTCGCGTCGACGACGATCTGGGGCGTCATTGGAATGAGGATGATTTTACCGGTAGGGATTGCGATGGAGGTAAGCCATTCGTAGCAGGGCATATTAAGCGTGATTTTTCCAAGGGCTTCCTTGCGAGCGAGTTCGAGGAGGGAAATCGTAGATAAGTGAAGTCGCTCGGGACCGTTGATGATATCAATGGTGGCCTGCGAGAGGAGTTCGGGTGCGAGGAGGGCATCAATCCAAGCGCAAGTGTCTAGAAGATAGGGCATAAGTCTGTGAATTGAGTCTCAGTCGCCGGAGTTCCAGTCATTCTCCGAGAAGGCAGGTTCGTGGGGATCGTAGTCGGGGCTTAGGGTGGCAGTGCCTTTTCCAATACCCAAGATGGAGCCGGTAGGGGGCTCCGGGGTGGGAGCGTGGGCAACGGCAACTACCTTGCCGTGCCGGGTGAGCTCTATGACAAGACCTTCGGTTTCTTCGATGGCGCGAATTTCTTCTGAGAAGTGAGCTTTAAACTCAGAAACTGGGATTGTTTTGGTTTTCATGTTTTTTATCATAGCAAATCTGTGGCGGTGAAGGATTCGGAGAGGATGATAGCGGGTTTAAGGTCAGCAGTGGTGAGGCCGGCAAGAGGATTGTGGGCGGCGAGAGCGGCGCTGCCATCTTCATCCGCACGGAGAGGATACTCTGAGAGGACGGCGAGGATGGCATCAAGTTGACCAGCAGCGGTCATAGGTTGTTCCTTGTTCTCTTTGATAATCTTCACGATCCGGGAGGGGAGCTTCTGGAAAGTGCCGCGTCGGATCGCGACCAGAGCGAGCTTCACGAGGTTACGTTCGCCCTCACTCACGAGGGGCGATTGTTTCGAGAAAGGTTCGAGGAATTTATTGGCGCGTTTTTCGTTGGGGCCGATTTTTTGATCGACGACTTTTTTGTGGGTGAGTTCTTTTTCGACTCCTTTTTGGAAGTGTTCGCAAGCGGAGGTGATGTGAGCGTGGTGTTCTTCGTGAAGAGGGGCTGGTTTTTCGGCGGCGGTGGCGTGGAAAATACGGGCGGCTTGAATGAAGGAGAGTTCTTCGGGATCCCCTGATTCGTTCAGGTAGTAGAAGGAGTTTCGTCGCTTGTTTTTCACAAAGGCGATGGTGTGGCCTTTTCGATCGAGGTCGTGACGTCCAGTGCGGGCACGCATGGGGAGGTTACGAATTTCACGGAATCGTTCGGGGTTCCTTTTGCGGAACTCGCGGAGCTCGGTGAGGAGGGCTTGTGATTCATCGCGTTCTTCTTCGAGGTCCTTGTCGAAGAGGCCAAAGTTATCGACTTCCTCGTCGGTGGAATAGATCTGTGAATCTTCTCCGAGGGCAGAGTGGAAGGCTTGGAGCTTAACGAGTGCTTTTTTCTCAAGCTCGATATTACTCTCAACCTTGGTCGTGGGGAAGAAGTTGAAAACGTGGATGCGGTCGGCCTTGGTTCCGATTCGATTGACCCGCCCGATACGCTGCATGAGACGGGTGGAGTTCCATGGGGTGTCGTAGTTTACGATGACATTAGCGCGGTGGAGGTTGACGCCCTCAGCAAGGACTTCTGTGGTGATCAGGATGTCGTAGTCGTCGAGTTGCTCTTCAAGGGTGGCATTAGCGTCGAAATTGGCTTTGACGTGCGGCATGGCGTCCTTGCGGCTTTTTGAGTCGACCTGAAGGATACGGTTGTAGTCGGATTCCTTCATGCGCTTGACGAGGTAGTTTGTGGTTTCAACAGACTCGGAGAAGATGACGAGGCGTGGGGTGTCCTTGGTAGCGGCATGGAAATTAATCTCCGGCGAGAGGAGAGTGGTTTCTAGCTGGTGGATGAACTCATCGAACTTTGGGTCTTCCGTATTTTGGGTCCATCGTTCGCAGAGGGATTCGAGGAGTTGGAGATCGGTTTGGAGAGAAGGAAGGAAATCGGTAACAAAGTGCTGGGGTTGGCAGATTTCGACGTTTTCGCCAAGGGCTTCTAGTTCATTGATTTTTGCGGTTAGTTCGTCTTCGCGTCCTTCAAGAATGTGGCGGGTGACATCAAGATCCGGTGCGATGTAAATTTTTCCATTTTCAAACATCTCTACCATGACGCGGGTAGCATCCCGGAAGCGGGAGAGAGATTGGGTGAAGGCGAAGAATGAGCTATCTAGGCGCTTCAAAAGAAGGGTGCGCATGATTTTCTCCAACTGGGAAGAGACGCGATCCGCATTCTGGTAGCGAAGTTTTTTCTCGGCGATGAGATTACCGATGGCTTGGTAGCGGCTGTAGGTGAGCTGCTTGTCTAGGACACGGAGGGTTTCATCGTAGAGGGTGTCAAGTGCTGGAGAGAGAGGGTAGAAGAGTTTGTTTGGTCGCCCGACTTCGGGGAAGACAATGCCTTGTTCGTTGAGGTCGCGTAGGTAATCTGGGGTTTCACGGAGATCAGTGCGGGTGCGGCGTACGGTGACCTGAGTCATGATGTTTTGGCGGATGTCCTCGTAGATTTCCTTCACGCGGAGGCGGGATTGTTCAACTGATCCGGCCTTCAGTGCGGCTTCATATTCTTTCTGGTGTGTGGCGAAGTAGTGCTGGAGGTTACGGGTTTGATCGAGGGTGGAATCCTTGGAGTCTTGGAAGAGGAAAAGGAGGTTAGCGATGTCCTTAGGGCGGTTGTTTAGCGGGGTGGCTGAAACAAGAATGACTTTCTTGGCGGCGAAGGTGTCATCTGGGAGACGGCGGCGGGTGGGGGTTTTGCAGAGCTTCTGCAGTTGGTCGTAGGCTTCCGAGGTATCGTTTCGGAACTTGTGAGCTTCATCGACGATGATGAGATCGTATTTGTCAGGGTAGCGGATCTTGTGGAGGGAGCCATTGGTGATGATCCTGACGTATTTGAGCCCGAATTGATGAATGACCTCCTCCCATCCTTCTTTGAGGGCGGGTGGGACGACAATGAGAGTCTCAGAGAGGTGGGTTGGGAAGTCATTGTGGAAGAAAAACTTCTTGGCGATCATGGTGGCGATCATGGTCTTTCCGAGACCGACTACGTCTGAAAGAAAGAAGCCGCCGTGCCGTTGGAGCATAAGGTTACCTTGGGTGACGGCGTCCATTTGGTAGGCGAGCCGTTTGTAGCCCTCTGGAAGGTCGGTGGCCTTATTAGGATCGTATTCGATGGCTGGGCCGAAGTATTCGATAAGTAATTTAATGTAGATCTCGAATGGGCTGAGTTCTTCTCGCAGGTAGGTGTCGGCGGTGGCCTCGGTGACGTATTTTGGAAGGATATCTACGGCTTCTTCCCAAAGATCGTTGAATTCATCACTGGCAAATTTGACGTCGTCGAAGTCACGTAGGAGGACATTGAATTCGTAGTTTTCCTCACGATCTTCTGCGCCTAGTCCGGCAGCGGTGAGATTAGAGGATCCCGTGATTACGGAGCCGTCTTTGTGTTCGTTATAGTCCGGAGGGAGGAAGATGTAGATCTTGGCGTGAAGACGTTTCGTGGGGTGAGCTTTGACCTCAAGCTTGCGGGAGACGATGTCATCGACAAACTGGGTGATGCCTTTTTCGACTTCCGGGGAATATCGGGAGTTTTGAATATCTGCGGTCAGTTGTTTTTTGAATTCGCGGATACATTTGCCGGTGTCAGCTAGGAAAAGTCGGCCCTGTCGCTGGTATTCTTCTACGATTTCATCGACGTCGATTCCGACGAGGATACGGACTTTAGGGACATTTTCTAACTCTGGGCGGATGGCAAAGTAGCCAGAAGCTCGCAGGTAGCCGACGAGAGCATCGAATTGCGCGATATTCGAGTTGTTTTGAAATACGCCCTGAAATTTGGTGAGTAGGGTGTTCTCGTCGCGGTTGGTGAAGAACTTCGTTGACACTGCCATGAAGATACTTTGACCAGAGTTTTGGTCAAAATAAAAATCATCTTAATAGGGTTGGACCGTTGAGTTTTGGTTGGTGCAGTCGGGGATCCTGAGATTTTGACTTGGAGACCGCGGACCGCCCTGCCGGAGCAGTTGGGGATTCCGCCGATGCCTTGAGCGTTTAGCGATTCCGTAATACAAACACGATGGCAATTAGGGAGATGATCACACAGATGGTGAGCATATAAGCAAAGCCAGAAGAATGACCTGTTTGGTTTGAAGGGCCGAATTCAAAGGGCTTTTTTGATGGAATGAGTTTTTTTTGATTAGCAGAAGAAGATTTTTCCTTTCGTCTCCTTCGAATCTTTTTGAGTCGAGGTAAGGAATCGCCCGGAGAAACTGGGCGTTTTTTACTGAAGATCTTAGGAATCCCTCTCATAACATGGGAAAGATAGTCAAAAATCGGCCTGATCAGCGATGAGAATGCGGGCTTCTGATTGTAACGAAAAAGCAATTTTACGATCCTCGGGAAGTCAAAAGCTCGTGCTTCTAGAATTTGGGTTGAGGGGACTCAGGCTAAAGCCAAAGCTCCGCAGTTGACGGGGAAGTTACTTTGCGGCGTCCCAGAAGGCGTCCATTTGTTCGATGGTGGCGTCTTTTAGGCTGATTTGATCTGCCTTTAGTCCCTTCTCGATCTCGGCGAAGCGGTGGAGGAATTTTTGGTTGGTTCCCTCGAGGGCGGCTTCCGGATCGATGCCGAGTTTCCGGGCGAGGTTGGTGACGATGAAGAGGAGATCGCCAATTTCGGCTTCCAGTTCAGGGGAGGCGGCTTGGCCTTCTTGATGTTTCTCTAGTTCTTCTCGTACTTCCGCGAGTTCTTCGTCGATCTTTTCGGTGATTCCCTTGGTGTCGGGCCAGTCGAAGCCGACTTTGCTGGCCTTTTTCTGAAGCTTGGCGGCTTTGAGGAGGGCGGGGAGGCCTTTACCAACTCCGTGAAGGTAGGGCTGGGCTTCATGGCCTTTTTCGGCGCGTTTGATGTCTTCCCACTGGCTGAGGACTCCTTCGGTGCTGCCGACGTCTGAGTCGCCATAGACGTGGGGGTGGCGGCGGACGAGTTTGTCCGAGATTCCGCGGGCGATTTCATCGAGATCGAAGCTGCCGCTTTCTTGCGCGATTTCGGCGTGGAAGGCGACTTGGAGAAGGAGATCGCCGAGTTCTTCTTGGAGGTTCTCAGGATCATTTGCGCGAATTGCGGCGACTGTTTCGTACGTTTCCTCGATGAGGTTGGAGACGAGAGATTTGTGCGTTTGCTCAGCATCCCAAGGGCAGCCGCCGGGGGCGCGGAGACGATGCATGATGGCGCGGAGTCGTGCGATTTGGCGGCTTGGCTCCGAGCAGTTGATCATTTCTTCATCAGTCATTTGTCTCGTCGTGCTTGGTTGAGGGTTTCTTTTTCTTTGGGCGTGAGGGATTGGATTCCTTGGGCGCTAATTTTGTCGAGAATGCGGTCGACTTCTTTCGAGATTTCGAGCGGAGAGCGCTGGTCCTCGCGGATGATTTTGGCGTCCTGTGTTTTCTGCGAGCGCGGGGATGTTTTTTGCGCGCCGATTTGGGAGAGTTTGATCACGGCGTTTTTGAGGGGTGGCGATTTGAGGACTGCGAGGCCAAAGATTGCTCCGCCGAGGTGTCCGGCGCTGCCACCGGCATTATGCCAATTAAAGATGACGGCACAGCTTTCGTAGATGAAGTAGATGATGCCGAGGGTGCGCATCTGAAGAGGGATCACAAAGAAAAGTAGGACGCGGGCATTCGGCGCGACGAAGTAGAAGGCGGCGAGGATGCCGAAGAGCCCGGCAGAGGCTCCTACCATGGGGATGCCGGGGTGGTAGCCCTCAAAGAATCCGGGGAGGAAGAAGAGGATGGTGTAGAAAATTGCTCCCGCAAAGCCGCTGAGAAGATAGAAGGTGAGGAAGACGCGGCTGCTCATCCAGCGCTCGATGTGTGGGCCGAAGAAGAGGAGTCCGAGGCCATTCATGAAGAGGTGACTCAGATCTGCGTGTAGAAATTGGAAGGTGAGGAAGCGCCAGAGTTGCAATTCATAGATCCCTTCCTGAATACTGAAGTGGCCGAAGCGCTGTAAAAAAACCTGCTGCCCGGGGTTGGTCATGAGCGCTTGGAGGAAGAGTATCGCGACGTTGATGATGAGAAGCCACTTGGTGACAGGGGCACCTTCAAAGGGGCCGGGCATGCCGGGGGGGCGGCCTCCGTAGGGGCCTTGCTCTGATTTCATGTAGTCTCGATCGTGATATCCCACAGGGGAGAGGTAGCAGTGATTGGTGACTCATGAAAATGAAACTTTTTCTTAGGGCGAATCCGGTTTGAACTTGTCGCAGATGACTCTTCAAGATCTTGGGTGGAATGATTTCTTTGCGAGCCGCTTTGCGGAGCTGGCGAAGGAGGGTTGGGTGGCGGGGCGCTTGATCCGGGAGACGAAGATTAATTTTTCAGCCTTGTTGGATGATGGGGAAGAGGTGGATTGTGTGGTGGGGGGGAAGGTGTGGCATGATGCGACTTGTGATGCGGAGTTGCCAGCGGTGGGTGATTGGGTGGCGATTGAATTAGGAGCAGAGAATGATGAGCATATCATTCGGGCGTGCTTGCCGCGGCAGAGTTGTTTTTCGAGGAAGGAGCCGGGGAAGAGTAGCCAGGAGCAGGTGATGGCGGCGAATGTGGACATCGTGGTGGTGGTGACGGATGCGGGGTCAGACTTTAATCTGCGGAGGATGGAGCGTTACTTTACGATCATTCAGAAAAGTGGGGCGAGCTGCGTCGTTTTGGTCAATAAGTCTGACCTTGAGGAGGATGAGGTGAACGAGAGGGCGCGTGCCGAAATTCAAGAACTCTCGCCGGAGGCTGAGGTCCATGTCACGAGTGCGACGCGGCATGAGGGGCTGGAGGTTTTAAAATCTCATCTCAAGCGAGGTGTGACTTTGACGATGGTGGGGTCCAGTGGGGTGGGGAAGTCAACGCTGGTGAATCAGCTTCTGGGTGAGGAGTGGCTGTGGACGGGGGAGGTCAATGAGGTCACGGGAAAGGGGCGGCACACGACGGTGGCGCGGGAATTGGTGGTTTTAGAGGGAGGGGGTATGCTGGTTGATAATCCAGGAATCCGCGAAGTGCAGATGTGGACGGATGAGGATACGCTGCGCGATAGCTTTGTGGATGTGGAGGAGCTGACGAACTTGTGTAAATTCCGCGACTGCAAGCATCAGGGAGATCACGGCTGCGCGATCGCGGCGGCGGTGGAGGCAGGGGAGCTGGATCCGGCTCGCTATGAGGCCTACTTGAGGCTCGATGAGGAAATTGAGGAGTTAAACTTCCGCCGTAAGAAACGCCAAATGATCGTGGAGCGCTGGGGTAAGCGTAATAGCCGGGTGAAGGCGCGGAATCGGGAAGATCGGATTGAGTTGGAGAAGGAGCAGAGGGGGGAGCTTTAGCTGGGCTTGGTTGAGGGGTTTTACCGCAGAGGCGCGGAGGGTGTGGAGTGACGCGGAGGTTTTTTTTGGGGGAGCTTGGGTTGTTGGGGTTTTGAACCGCGAAGACGGGAAGGCGCGAAGTTGTTGGGGCTTGGTTGAGGGGTTTTACCGCAGAGGCGCGGAGGGTGTGGAGTGACGCGGAGGCTTTTTTTTGGGGGGCTTGGGGGAGGGTTGACCACGGAATATGCGGAGCGCTTGAGTGGGGGGCTTGGAGTTTTCCTATTTGAATTTGTTTAGAGTTTCAAAATTTAGGAATTAGGATTTTTTAGCCTTTGGTGACGCGGGAGATTTTGCCCTTGGTGATTTCAAAGTTGAGCCGCTTGGGGCGGTAATCTTTGGTGACGGGGCGGCTTTTTCCGTCGACTCGGGTGACTCGCCAGCGGAGTTGCGCTTGCTCGGCTTTGGCTTTGGCGTCCTCGAGAGACATGCCTTGGAATCCGCCGTTGTTGGATGATGGAGGCTTCACTTTAAGGGGGCGAGATTGGGAGAAGGGCCGTGAGGTGGGAGGGGATGACTTGCAGGAAGTCGCGAGGCTGGCCACGAGGGTGGTGGCGGCTAGAAGAGATGAAAAAACCCACGGCCTAGGGAGAAGGCGCGCGGGTTTGAGGAGATTTTTCATGTCGGTCTTATTCCGCGAGGACTCTCATGGTCGGGATGGTGCCAATGTGTGGCTCACCGGTGCCATTTTGTGCAGTAGCGCGCTTTAAGACAGCGGGGCTGACGGTTCCGCAGCAGCCAGGAGCTGGGCAGTAGATCGAGCCACAGTTGCCGCAATCAAGCTTCACGCGGATGGTCTCGGTGTAAGCGATTTTGTCTTCCACTTCGTAGGGGACGCCACCTTTGGTGCCGGGGTTGACCATGCGTTTTACGATCTTGTATTTGGTGACTTCTTTGGTGGTGTAGTTTTGGTTCTCGCAGCCAACTCGGGCAAATTTCCCTTTGTTACCGCACTTCCCGAAGCCGCAGCAGGATGGGAGAAGGGTGGCAATGAGGCTGAGGAAGAGAAGTGGGAGAAGTTTTTTCATGAGTGTGTGCGATGTTTATCTATAGGGAGGAAATCAAATCCCGCAAGGTCTTGTCGAGAGTCGATTTCTGCAAAATGAGTTTTTTAGGCGATGGTGAGGACTTGTTTGACGATGCGTTCGGCGTTTGGGAGTTGGTGCGGCTCGACGTGTGGTGAGTAAATGGCTGGTGCATCGATGGTGCAGACGCGCTTGATGGGGGCGTCAAGGTAGTCGAAGGCGTATTCCTGAATGAGGGTCGTGATCTGGGCGGAGACGCCGCAGAAGGGTTTTGATTCATCAACGAGGCAGGCTTTGTTCGTTTTTTTGACGGATTCGATGATGGCGTCTTGATCGAGCGGGCGGATGGAGCGGAGATCGACGACCTCGGCGCTGATGTTGTGCTCTTTTTGTAAGATTTCTGCGGCCTCGAGGGAGCGCAGGACGCTGGCGCCGTGGGCGATGAGGGAGATGTCGCTACCTTTGCGCTTAATGTCGGCTTTGCCAAGCGGGATGGTGAAGTCACCGTCAGCGGGATCTGGGACGGGGCCGAGGTCTCCGTAGAGGGTGGTGTTCTCCATGACGTAGACGGGGTCATTGTCACGGATCGCGGTTTTCATGAGGCCTTTGGCATCCGCCGGAGTGGCGGGGGAGCAGACTTTAAGACCGGGGAAGGCGGCAAAGAGGCCCTCGGGGGTGTGGGAGTGAGTGGCTCCGACGTTGGTGCCTCCATTGGCGGGGCCACGCATCACGATGGGGACATTGATGAGCCCGCCGGACATGTAGCGGCAGCAGGCGGCATTATTGACGAGTTGATCAAAGGCGACGCTGTGGAAGGACCAGAACATGAGCTCCATGACGGGGCGAATGCCAAGCATGGAGGCGCCGATGCCCATGCCGATAAAGCCGGCCTCTGAGATGGGTGTATCGACAATGCGTTTGTCACCCCACTTTTCCCAAAGTCCCTTGGTGACTTTGTAGGCTCCGTTATATTGAGCGACTTCCTCGCCCATGAGGACGACGTTTTCATCGCGGGTCAGTTCCTCGTCGAAGGCTTCGTTCAGGGCGTCTCGGTATTCGATTTCGCGCATGGGATCTAGATGGGTAAAAAATTAATCGTTGAAAAAGTGGCGGCCGATTTTTGAGGCCTCGGTGTCATTATCGGTCTCCCAGTAAACATCCTCGGTGATGCTTTCGATGGTGGGAGCGGGGGAGTCTTCCGCAAATTTCACGGAAGCGGTGGCTTGTTTTTTAGAAGCGGTGTCGATTTCTTTGGCAGATTCCTCCGTGAGGACGCCTTCATCGAGGAGGCGTTGTTTCCAGAGGTTAATCGGATCATGGTCGCGCTTATATTTCTCGATTTCTTCTGGGGAGCGATATTTCTTATGGTTGGCATCTGCGACTGAGTGGCCGTAGTAGCGATAAGTGGTGATTTCGAGAACGGTGGGCTTGTATTCCTTGCGGGCTCGCTCCATTGCGATGTGCATTTTAGCGCGGACTTCGTAAAAGTCCTCGCCGTTTACGACGTCCCAATCCATGTCGTAGGCGTCGGCACGTTGGGCGAGGCAGTCTTTATAAGCAGAGGAGCGTTTTTGAGAGGTGCCCATGGAGTAGCCGTTATTCTCGATCACGTAGACGACGGGAATCCCGAAGAGGGCGGCGATGTTTAGTGACTCATGGAAGGCCCCTTGGTTCACCGCGCCATCGCCTAGGAAGCAGAGAGCTGAGCCGTGGAGATTTTTATACTTCAGCCCGTATCCGAGCCCTAGGCCGAGGGGGGTCTGGCCTGCGACGATTCCGTGACCGCCCCAGAAGTTCTTATCCGGAGCGAAGAAGTGCATGGATCCGCCTTTGCCTTTCGAGCAGCCAGTGGCCTTCCCGTAGAGCTCAGCCATGCATTCATCCATCGTCATGCCTACGGCGAGGGCGTGGGCGTGGCAGCGGTAGGCCGTGATCATGTGATCATGCTCACCCATGAGGGAGGCGGCACCGACTGCGAGGGATTCTTGACCAATATAAAGGTGAAGGAAGCCGCCCATCGTTCCTTTCTTGGAGTAGTTTTTTAGTGCCGCTTGCTCAAAGCGCCGGATCTGGGTCATCTGGCGGTAATGCTCAATCTTCATTTCAGATGAGAGCGATTGATTAATGGGCGAGCTCGCAAAATCGAGCGGGGAAATATTTGGGCTGCTGGCAGTTTCCATGGCGAGAGTTTATCGGGGGAAGGCATATCTGTCTTGCCGAATCGCCGCAAGACTAATGCAGTTTGAAACAGGAGCCGGGACAGGGGAAATGAGAGAAAATGAGATAAAATTGACAAAAGAGCGCTGCTTTGGCCACTTAGGACTGATGAACAAGCAGGTTTTATACATTTTGGGATTGCTTCCCGTGCCCGTTTCCGCAGCCACATTTGAGGAACCCTATCATTTGAAAGGCGGAGAATCCGGCATTCAAGTAGAGTCTCCCGGATTCGCTTGTCCGGCCTTGTATGATTTAGATGGAGATGGGAAAAAGGACCTCCTCGTGGGGCAGTTTGCCGGGGGTAAAATCACGGTCTACCCGGGCCTAGGGGCAGGGAAGTTCGGGGAAGGTGCCGCTTTGAAAGCAGGAGGAGAAGTCGCGGAGGTCCCCGGTGTGGGATGATGCACCAGCTCGACTCCACAGGTGGTGGATCTTAATGGTGATGGTTTTATGGATCTTCTCTCCGGATCGTATTCCGGAGCAGTGGGGGAGATTCAGGCAGGTGTTTTCTATGTCTTGTGGGGCGAGGAAGGAGGGACTTTTCGAAAAGCAGAAGCGCTCAAGGGCAGTGATGGTGCGGTCTTAATCATCGATAAAGCCTCTGACTCAGGTCTAGGGAGCCTTCGTAATATCTGCACGCGGCCCACTGCGGTGGACTACGATGCGGATGGTGATCTCGATCTTATCGTCGGGAATATTGAAGGGAACTACTTCCTTTTTCGAGGTGAGGGAAAGGGCAATTTTTCACCGGTCAGTGAGGCGATCATGCAGGGAGACCAAGCGCTCAATACCGGTCCTCATGGAGACCCTTTCTTTGTCGACTGGGATGGCGATGGTGACCTGGACTTAATCGCGGGCTCCACGGCGGGCGGGGTGATGATGGCAAAAAACACGGCGGGGAAAGGTCAGGAAATGAGCTTTGCGAAGCCCCAAGCGCTGATCCCAGCTCTTGAAAAGATCGGCCCTCGCTTCGCAGATGAACCCCTGCGCCCGAGTGATTCCACACGGGTTTGCGTAGATGACTTGAATGGCGACGGGAAATTAGACCTCATTGTTGGTGATAAGCTGACCCTGAGACGATTCGCCGAGGGGATCCAGCGCGCGGAGGGGGAAAAAGAACTCGCCAAATTAGATCAGCAGATCGACGAGATCCGTAGATCTTACCAAGAAAAACTCAGCGAGGAGGAGATGCAAAAGAGAACAAAAGCCCTGCAAGAAAGCAGCAGAGCCCGCGCCAAGCTAGTCACCGTGAAATGGACTGGGCACGTCTGGGTCTATTTACAAAAATAAGGCGAGCTCATTTTTTTTTGATGGCCGCGCTCCGGTAAAAAAAAGATCCAGTTCCTAGCTCGAAAAGAGCGAGGCTGGGAAGATGATCTGCATGATTAAGGTGAGGAAAAAATTCACCACCAAAATAGCGAGTGAAGAGTAGACCATGGCCTCCGTGGTGCCGCGCCCTACGCCTACCGCTCCATTGCTAGCCTTTAGCCCGCGATCACAAGAAATGATCACGATGAGGACGCCAAAAGAGAGCCCTTTAATGAGCGCGATCGCCACATCTGCCAGATCCACGTACGTTTGTGTATTGGCGATCCAGTAAGCCGCCTCGACTTTAAAAACCCCAACTCCTACGAAATAGGAAGCGATCATCCCCAGTGCCGCAGACTCAGCGATCAGGAGGGGGACTGAAATCACCATGGCAAGGAGGCGAGGAGTCACAAGATAGTCCACTGGGTGGACCGCCATCGAGCGCAGGGCATCGATCTGCTCAGTCACCTTCATCGTGCCAATCTCGGCGGCCATCGCCGATCCCACGCGCCCCGCAAGCATCAGGCCTGTGATCGAGGGGCCCAGTTCGCGGAGCATCGCCACGGAGACCAAGCCCCCAGTGGCTGTTTCTAAGCCGAAGAGCTTAAACTGAAAGAGCGTCTGTGCCGCCAGCACTGCCCCGGTGAAAGCCCCAGTCACACAAACCACCACCTGTGAGCGTGCCCCAATCTCTGCCACCTGAGCCCACATTTGCCGCCAACGTTTCTGACCTTTTGTCAAAGACGTGAAAATCTCCCCAGTCAACAATCCGAGCTGGCCCAGATAGTTGATGAAGCTGAGGGCGAGACGCCCAATCGCTTGGAAGAGGTTCATGGGCGAAGTTTAGCGCGAGTTTCCCGCAAGGCTATCTCCAAGATCTCTATCCTCTTGAGGAGCCGTTCAGGGGACTCTTTAGCGATCGCGAGCAAGGATGGCTGCACGGGTTCTGCTTTAACTGGCGTTGAGTGGCGTGAGAGAGTTTTGAGAAACAGAGCAGAGAGGGGAGCAGAAAAAGAGGAGGCGGCTTTGGAAAGCGTAGCCTCCTCTCTGTTCTGGGCGAGGGATTCGATAAGCTGATATCACGGAGTATTCATGAGTCCGGTGGCATCTTGGATGCGGTGATCTGGGTGAGATCTGGAACTCAAAAGTTACGACACCCCGCAAAGTTGCGACACTTCACGTCAGCGCGATGATGAGGCGCTCAGTGAAAATCTGTGATACTCAGCGATCGTAGAAGCGTTTGTTGGAAGGACCTCTGCGAGGCTCTACTTCTTTTCGGCGGGGACTTCTTCCTTTTTGTCAGCGTCAGCTTGCGCCTTCTCTTTCTTAAGGTCTTGGAGGCGGGTTTCCTTGAATGAGCGCACCATTTTACTGAAGTTTCCTTCAGGATTGATTGCGATGATGTCATCGGCGACTTTTTCGATCCCATCAAGGTCGTTGTTACGCATGAGGACGTTGATCTTGATGGAGAGAGTTTGTTGCTTTTGCTGACCTTCGAGCTTCTCTTTCACGATGAACTCGTCGATGAGGGACATTGCTTTTGAGGTGTCATTTGCCTCGATCGCAGTGGAGAGATCCTTCTCAAGCCCAGCCATCTTTTGCTGGAACTCAGCTGCCACTTTTGCGGCAGCTTCTTTTCTAGCCTTTTCTGCCATCATGCCGCTTTCGTCATCCGGGTCATTCGCCTTAATGGCCTCGATGGTCTCGCTGTAGTGCTTGTAGTGGTTTTCAGGAACGTTTTTGAGGCCAGCGTAGAGTGCTTTCGCCTTCTCTGCGCCTTCCGCCTTTTCGGCTTTGGCGAATTCTGCATCACGGGATTCCTTGTTTTTTTGCAGCTCGGCGAGATGAGCGAGGTAGTCCTCAGGGGTGCCTGGGCGGTGTCCAGTCTGTCCGTAAGGGCGGCCTTGAGCGTCAATCAGAAGGATGGTGGGATAACCTTTGACTTCATAGAGTTTGAGGAGCTCTTGGTTTTGAGCGCTGATGGCGGGGGTGATCTTTGATTTGTCGTTCGGGAAATCTAGCTCCACGAGGATGTAGTTCTTGCTAGCTTCAGTCTTGAAGGAGTCCTGCGAGAGGATGCGGGAGCTGAGGTCCTTACAGGGAGGGCACCAATCTGAGCCGGTGAAATCGAGCAAGAGATCTTTGTTCATTTCAGAGGCTTTGAGCTTAGCTGCTTCAAAGTCCTGCATCCAACCTTCGCCGGCGGCGTAGGAAAATGTGGTCGTGAATAAAGAGGCGGAGGCGAGAAGGAATGCTTTTTTCATATGGTTCTGTTAGGAGAGCGTAACCATTTTTGTATTCCGTGCAATAGTCATTCATTTTCTTGCACTTTTCAAAGGTGTTCATTTGACTCAGTCAATGACTCCTATCGAACACGCGCGCGCGAAGCTAAAAGAGGTCTTCGGTTTTGAGGATTTTCTCGATGGGCAGGAAGGGGTGATTGGCGAGATTCTCTCAGGCCGAGATGGCTCCGTGGTCATGCCCACGGGCGGGGGGAAGTCGCTCTGCTACCAGCTGCCAGCACTGTGTCGGGAAGGGGTCACCCTGGTGGTCAGTCCGCTGATTGCCTTGATGAAGGATCAGGTGGATGCGCTGGAGGAGCGCGGCGTGGCGGTGACTTTGATCAATTCCACCCTCAGCTGGCCGGAGCAGCGAGAGAGGTTGGAGGGGATGAAAGGGGGGGCTTATCAATTGGTCTACATCGCGCCGGAGCGCTTCCGCGCGGCCTCTTTTATGGAGGCTCTGCGTGAGGTGAAGATCGAGATGGTCGCGATTGATGAAGCGCACTGCCTGAGTCAGTGGGGGCATGACTTCCGGCCTGATTATATGAGGCTCGGAAAGGCCTTGGAGGCGCTCGGCCGCCCGCAGTGTGTGGCCTTGACCGCTACCGCCACCCCGATCGTGCGGGATGACATCCGAGGGGTCTTAGATTTACGTGAGCCTTTTGAGAATATCAGCGGCTTCGAGCGCCCGAACCTTAGCTTCACGATCACGGCGGTGGAGAAGGTGGCACAAAAATACGCCCGCCTGAAAAAAGTGCTGGAATCTCATAGGACGGGAATCGTCTATTGCGCAACTCGTAAAAAGGTCGAGGAGGTGGCGGAGACGATCCACTCCTGGGGGCTTAAGTGCGTGGCCTACCATGGTGGGATGACTGATCAAGAGCGCGAGCGGACGCAGAATACTTTTATCTCGCGCGAAGCTGATATTGCAGTGGCGACGAATGCCTTCGGGATGGGGATCGACCGTTCAGATGTGCGCTTTGTGGTCCATTTTGAGATCCCCGGGAGCGTGGAGGCCTACTATCAAGAAGCAGGCCGTGCCGGGCGGGATGGTGAAGCTTCCTTCTGTGAGCTGCTCTTTAATTATGCCGACACACGAACGCAGGAGTTTTTTATCGATGGAGTGAATCCCGGTGCGGGGATGATCCGCGATCTTTATCAGTATTTGCTCAACGAGGCTGATGATAATTACGAGGTTCATCGTACTTTGGATGATATTAAGGATTCCATCGGAGCGAAGAACGGCATGGCAATCGGCGCGGCGCTGGGTTCCCTAATCCGAGGGCGCTGGGTGGAGCGCTTTGATGTTGCAGGGTCTCGCGCCAAAGGGACACGCTTGCTGAAGCCTGAGGTGCTGGCAAAAGACCTCACGCTGAATGAGGCAGCCCTTGAGGAGAAGGAAAGGCGTGACCGCGAGAAGTTAGAGAAGATGGTCCAGCTTTGCTACGCTAATACCTGCCGCCAGCAGTGGGTTTTAGAATACTTTGGCGAGGAAGATGCTCCGATTTGCGGAAGTTGTGACGTGTGTCGAGGTGAGGAGAACAGTGAACGCCGCGCGCCGACTGATGAGGAGGATCTGGTAGTACGAAAGTTCTTGAGCGGCGTGGCCCGGATGTCACGACGCACCGCGACGGGCTGGGAGGGGATCTTTGGAAGAGGTCGTATTATTCAAATGCTGGTAGGGAGTAAGTCTCAAGATATTTTGCGGACTCGGCTGCATGAGCTCAAAACTTATGGCCTCCTAAAAGAAAACGGAACAGCTTACTTGAATGCCTTGGCTCGGAGTTTGAATGATGGCGGGTTGATTGTGACACAGATGGGTGAGTATCCCCTCGTCACCCTAACGGTGCGGGGTGATCAAGTGATGCGAGGGAAGACGAGTTATGCGCTGGAGTGGCCCGGCAGCGATGGGGTGACGAGGGCCACGGAAGAAGGAGTGGCTCTCAAGGAAATGGGCTTTGATGGGCGGCTTTACGATCGGCTGAAGGATGTCCGCACCCGTCTTGCAAAGGCGGAACAGGTGCCGGCCTATGTTGTTTTTTCCAATGAGACCTTGGAGCATTTGGCCCGGCTGCGGCCAAAGACAATGGACGCGGCTTTGTTGGTGAAGGGCATTGGCGAGGCGAAGGCGGGAAAGTACTTGGAGCCCTTCTTAAAGGTCATCCGTGAGGTCGATGAGGGCGAGTCGTGAAGTGGCCCAAAAAAACGGAGCCAGAGCCCCGCAGTGTCGCCGTATGCATTTCCACGAAGCGATGCCCAAGAAAATTGTATGCCAGGCATACAAAAAGTTTTGACGGGGTCTGATGGGCTGGGTAGCGTGCTTGTATGAATCGAAAAGCCCTGCAGCATAAGGAGTCCAGCGTTGAGAGGGAGTGGACTCCGTTGGAGTTGGCGGAGATGAAGACGGGGCGCAGAATTGGGAGGATTTCACGGCCGAAGGGTTTTGCGAGTCGGCGGCGGATGAAGCCGGAAAAGGGGGCGGCTTGCTTTCATGTGATG
>CALDZJ010000020.1 GCA_937944055.1 uncultured Verrucomicrobiales bacterium
TTTTGTGGAGAGTGGGGATTTACTTTTTAGCGGCGTGGAGGGCGGTGCGGCATTTTTCGAGGAGAGCCTTGGTGGCTTTAATGCCCTCGTCTTCAGATAGTTTTTTACCTTCGTATTCGACTCCGACGTATCCGTGGTAGTGATGTTTGAGCATGATGCTGAGCATTTTTGTGAAGTCGGATTTGGTTTCTTCACCGTTTTCATCGAAGTTATGGGATTTTGCGGAGACGCCTTTGGCGAAGGGCATGAGATCTTCCATGCCTTGATAGCGATCATAGCCGTGGAAGTTTCCGAAGTCTGGCAAAGAGCCGCAGTTATCGAGTCCGACCTCGCTGAGGACCTTAGCCATCCAAGCACCGTTTGAAGAGAGGCCGCCGTGGTTTTCTACGATGACGTTGATTTGCTGCTCTGCGGCGAAGGTGGCAAGTCCAGTGAGGCCTTTGACGCAGTTGGCGGCTTTTGCATCATCGTCTATCCCTTCGCCGTGGGAGTTGACGCGGATCGAGTGGCAGCCGAGGAACTTCGCGGCCTCGACCCATTTTTTATGCTGATCGATCGTTTTTTGGCGGCCTTCTTGTGATCCTGCGCCGAGGTGGCCCTCTCCATCGATCATGATGAGGAGATTTGTCATGCCGAGATCGGCGACGCGTTTTTTCAGCTCGCTGAGGTAGGTCATGTCCTTAGCTTTGTCTCGGAAGAATTGGCTGACGTATTCGAGGCCGTGGATGTCGTATGTTTTTTGGGTGTGTTCAGGCCATTCTAGATTGGTGAATTTGCCGCCTCGGAGTGCGCGGTGGTTTGACCATTGGGCGAGGGAGATGTCGAAGAGATCGTTCGCTTTGGCTTGGGTTGTTTTTTCTTTTTTGGCGTGGTGATCGGCGAGGGCAGAGCTGCTGAGCGCGGCGAGAGAAGTGTGGAGGAAGTGGCGTCTTTGCATGCTAAAGAGTTTCGGGATGGACGGAGCGGATGGAAAGAGGAAAGTTAGGGGGGTATGAGTATTACTACGAAAAGAGGGGATGAGGGGTTCACTGACTTATTATTTGGAGGTAAGGTGGAGAAAGGGGCGGCGCAGATCGAGGCGCTGGGAGCAGTGGATGAGCTCAATGCGACATTTGGGATGGCTCGGGTGGTGATGGCGGGGGAAGTGGCGGAGATGGTGGATCAGGTGCAGGGGCATTTGGTGACTTTAATGGGGGAGTTGGCGATGCCGTTGGGGGAGGATGAGAAGTATGAGAGGGCGGGTTTCGGGAGAATTGGAGAATCGGAGATTTTATGGGTAGAGGAGTGGTGTGCAGAGATTGAGGCTGGGCGGAAGTTTCAGGGTTGGTTGCGGCCGGGGGAGCGGGGCGGCGAGTTGGCAGCGCGCTTACATTTGGCTAGAACGGTGGCGCGCCGAGCGGAGCGGAGAGTGTGGGAGCTGAGCGATGAGATTGCATCGAGCGGGGTGCGGGTTTTCCTAAACCGCTTATCAGATGCGCTCTGGCTGATGGCTCGCAAGAGCGAGGAGGGGTGAACTTGAGGGGGGGGAATCCGTAAAAAACCGCACTCCTTTCGGAATGCGGTTTTTTTTTCTTCTGGAAGCTTGTGTCGTTTCTAGGAACGAGCTTGGGAGTTTCTTAGTTCTTCTGGCCAGTTCCAGGAAGGAAGCGGTAGTAACTCTCGAGCATGAGGGTGGCGAGGCAGGTGCGGTAGTGGGTGGCGTAACCACCTCCACTGAGACCGTGACCCGCTTTGACCTCCTTGTATGAGCCATCTTTATTTTGATTTTTCAGAGTCTCATCGCGGAAGAGCTTATTATATTTTTTCCACTCTTTGCCGCCGTGGTTGATCATGACTTGAGCGGCGTAGTAGTGGCCGTAGAGGTCAGAATGTTCTTTAGAATTCCAATCAAATTTCATGTTTTTATCCATGAAGCGGACGGCCTTGCGGGCGTGCCGGTTCGCGGAGGATTCCCAAATCTGGAAGCTGAGAGCTCCGACGGCGGAGAGGGTGGTGCCGTCGTGGCGGAGCGTGGTGGAGCTGTAACCAAAGGCCCCACTGGAGGCTTGCTTGGTTTCCATGTAGTCGAGGGCTTTCTTAACGCAGCGCTTCATGTTCTTGAAGTCTAGGCCGGTGAATTTGCAGGCCTTGAGAGCCTGAAGCTGCCAGCCGACGATGGAGGTGTCGGTGTGGCCGCCTTCTTCGACGTATGAGTAGGCCCAAGCGCCATTGACATTCTGGCTATTGATGAGGAATTGGCCGGAGGCTTGCACTGCGTCCTCGAGCTGGTTGATGTTTTCGCCGAAGGATTTGACGCAGAGGGTGTAGGCTTCCGCGAGGGCGTATACGGCGATGGCGTGCTCGTAGCACCAGCTTTTCCTTTTGAAGTCGGCGGAGAGTTTGCCGTTATTCTTCATGGCCTTGTCGACGAGGTAGGTGATGCCGGCGAGGACGCTTTCTCCAAATTCTTCAGATTGAGCTGTTTCACAGTGGCCGAGGTAGGCGAGGACGGCGAGGCCGGTCATGGCGACGGGTTGGTTCGAGGTCCATGATCCGTCCTTGTTTTGAGTCTTTTTCAGCCAGCGTAGCGAGGCGACGACGGCGTCTTCACATTCTGGGGTGCCGCCGCTTGCGGTGAGGCGCTGGAGGCGGTCAGCCTTAGAGCAGCGCTTTTTCATGGCGGTGGGGATGTTGGTAAAAGCTCCACCGCTTCCGCTTCCGCTTCCGTTGCCCCAGCCATCGCCGAAGTCGTTACCGTCGCCGAAGTCGGTGCTGGGCTCGGGAACGTCAATTTCAGGAACGGGAATGGCGGTGGGGGAGGAGGTATTGGCGGCGATGACTTTAGACATGGAGGCCGAGGGGGCGGAGGGCTTCCGTTCGACCTGAGTTTGCACCTTTTTTTGCTGAAGATTTTCTTCTGATTCGGCTGCTCCGCTATAACTGATGATTTGTGGGATGCTTTTCACGTTGCTGGCCATCGCGATGATCATGAGGATGACGCCTACGAGGACCATGAGGAGGATGGCGATGATGAGGCTGGTGATGGTCGAGGTCCGTTTTTGGGCGGCAAGCCGGGCTTGTGCCTCTGGTGAGATTTGCGCGTGTAAGCTCATGGTTTCTTGTGAGAAGAGGGTTAGAAGAGTGGGTTTTAGAAGAGGATTGGGGATCTGGATTAGACGAAGTTCTTAGTGAGTTCGCCGTGAGTTCTCAGTGCGGTCTAGTGGTTAAATTACTGGTCAAAAAATCAATTGGCCAGCAGAGAGATTCATTATTTTCATGGATGGAACGTCTGAGTGAGGGGTGAGCTTAGGGAGAATTTGACAAAAAATGGTTTTTTTTGATGAGTGGGGCTTGATGGGGGTGGAATGTTAGAGGGGGGCGCATTTTGAGCTTTTTTTTGGATCTGCTTTCACGTTGCAAATGCTTGATTGGGAGGGGATGGTCAGGGCGTGATTGAGAGCTTGCGCCTTGTGAATTTCCGCTGTTTTGAGCAGGCGTCATTATCGTTCAATGAGGCGGGGCAGGTTTTTCTGGGTGAGAATGCGCAGGGGAAGACTTCCTTGCTGGAGGCGGTTTGTCTTTTGTTGAGGCTGCAGTCGCCGAGGGCGCGGCAGACGCGGCAGTTCATCCGCGAGGGCGCGGAGGGCTTCGGGATTGCGGGAGAAGCTTGGGGGCGGGAGTTACAGGTGAGGGGTGATCGGAAAGGGCTGAGCTTAAGGGCAGATGGGGGAGAGCTTACGGCGCGGCGTGATTACTTGGCGGAAAGCGGCTTGGTGGTGTGGATGGGGAATGAGGATTTGGATTTGGTCCGGGGTGGTGGGGAGAGTCGGAGGCGGTATTTGGATTTTATCGCGACGCAGATTGATCCGGAGTATCGCTATCATTGGAGTCGGTATGGGCAGGCCTTGAAGGCGAGGAATCGTTATTTGAAAACCCTCTCGCCAGGGGAGGGTGAGGTTTTAGCGTACACAAAAATGCTCATCGAGCATGGTGAGGCGATGATCCGTTTACGCCTTGATCTGTGTGAGCAGTTGACTCCGCTGGCGCGGCATAATCAGGCTGAGATTAGTGGGGTGGCTGAGGAGTTAATGATGAGTTATCTGGATCGCTCTAAGGGTGATTTAGAAGCGGCTTTCGCGGAGGTGGCAGATTCAGAGAAGCGGCGTGGGGTGACCCTGGCTGGGCCGCATCGCGATGAGTTAAAGCTGACGATTGCTGGGCGCTCGGCGAAGGATTTTGCGAGTGAGGGGCAGCAGCGGACCTTGGCGCTCTCGCTCAAGTTAGCTCAGGGAGAGGTGCTGCGTGACTTGGGGAAGCGGGATCCGATCTATCTGATTGATGATGTATTCGGCGAGCTGGATCTGAAGCGTCGGAATGCTCTGATGGCGCTCCTTCCGGTGAGTGCGCAGAAGTTAATTACGACGACCAATCTTGATTGGTTCGAGAAGGAAGGACTGGGTTTGACTGTGGCCGAGGTGAGAGAGGGGCGTGTGAGTTAGAGCTTCTTGAGTTTGGTGATGCGGCCGGTGGCAACCCACTCGGCGATGAAGAGATTCCCCTCTACATCGAAGCAGGCATCGTGAGGATGAAGGAACTTTCCATCGATCCATTGATCCGGCTGGGTGCGGAGTTTATAGCGATCAGCGAGGACTTGCTTACGCCACTGCTCATCGTCAGCGAGGTGGATGACCTGATTGTCCTTATCGAGGAGGGTGATTCTTGCGGAGAGGTCGGGGACGACGAGGAGCTCTTGATGAGTGTCGATATTGGCGGGCAGAATGAAGGGTTCAGCAAGGGTTTTGAGGTGTTTGCCGTCTAGGGTGAACCATTGAAGGCGGCGGTTGCTGCGATCGGCGACGCAGAGGGTGGGTGACTTGGGATCTCGGTGATCGACCCAAAGGCCGTGGGGGAGATTGAATTCTCCATCACCTCGGCCGAATTTTCCGATGGTGGAGAGGTAGCGGCCATCGGGGTCATAGCGGTGGATGCAGTGGCCGCCGTATCCATCCGCGAGGTAGATGCTGCCATCACTGGGGTGGAAAGCGGTGTTGGTGGGCATGAATCGGTTCCGCCCCCATTCGGGTTTGTTACTCCGGTTTTCTCCCTCGGCGTAGAGTCCGGAGGCCATGGGAGCGCGTTGATACCAAACTGTTTCTCCGGTGAGGGTGAGTTTCGCGAATGATTTGATATTCTGGTAGGCTGTGACGTAGAGAAATTGCTCGGAGCCCTCTTGGCGCACCTCGATGCCGTGGCCTCCGCCTTGGAATTGGCTCCCGAAGGCGCGGATGAATTTCCCGTTTGGGTCGAAGACAAAGATTGAAGGGTGGTCTCTCATCTTACGATTTCCCTCATGCATGACGTAGAGATTTTGTTCAGCATCTAGGGCGAGGTTATGGGTGGTCTGCCAAGTGAATTTCTCAGGGAGCTTTGCGAAAGTATGGTCAACCTCGTATTGGTGCTCACCTTCTCCGATGATGACGGGGCCTCCGGTCTTTTTTCCCGTGGCGAGGTGTGGGAAAGAAAGGACTGCTCCAGAAAGGAGGGTGGATTTATTGAGGAAGTCACGACGTGAAAAATTTCTCATTCCGTGAGAATGCCGAAAACAATTGGGTCATGTCGAGGACGGATCTGGCATTAAAAAAAACTGCGGTGGGAGGTAGGGTGGGCGAGGATGGGGAAGGGTGAAGGGCGGAGGGATTGCAGGGAGAAGGTTTGCAGAGAGAGGGTTTGCAGGGAAAGGGATTGCCAAAGGAAGGGGGCGGAGCTAAGGCACGAGGCCGTTTTGGATGCCTGACAAGCTGTTTGCGCGATCCTTGAACTTATTTTTTTTGACCGATGATTTTTGATCTAATCCGCAAGCGTAATGGAAATTGGAAAGACGATACGCTTTCGGGTCTGACGGTGGCGCTCGCTTTGGTGCCGGAGGCGATTGCTTTTTCATTTATTGCGGGAGTCGTCCCCTTGGTCGGCCTCTGGGCTGCGGTGTTCATGGGCTTGATTACTTCTGCTTTTGGTGGGCGGCCTGGGATGATTTCGGGTTCTACTGGTGCGATTGCGATTGTGGTGGGAGTGGTGGTGCGCAAGGGAAATGAGCATGGGCTGACGCTGGGGGTTGAGGACCTCGGGATTCAGTATCTTTTTGCGGTGATCATGATTGCGGGGTTGATCCAGATTCTCTTCGGGCTGGCGCGCTTGGGGCGCTTTATCCGCCTGGTGCCGCATCCCGTGATGATTGGCTTTGTGAATGGATTGGCGATTGTGATTCTGATCGGGCAGTTTGGTTTTTTCAAAACTCCACTTTTGGAGAATGGCGAGGCCGTCTTTGAGAATGGTCGGAAGATGATGACTTGGATGAAGCAGAGTGAAATAATCACGATGGGTGGATTGGCGCTTTTAACGATGGCGATCATCCACTTTCTTCCTAAATTGACCAATGCGGTCCCCTCGATTTTAGTGGCGATCTTAGCGGTCGGTGGGATTAGTTATTTCGGGTTTGAGACTAAGACGATCTCTGATGTGCTCTATGAGGGCTGGGACTCACGGGAGCTTTCTGCTAGCTTGCCAGTGCTCTCTCTCCCTACTGATATTCCGTGGAGGCAGGACGGGGTCGCTTTATTGATCATTGGGACTGCTTTTTCAGCCGCCATGGTGGGGATCATTGAGTCCTTGATGACGCTCCAGCTGATCGATGATATGACCGAAACACGAGGCTCTGGAAATCGAGAGTGCCTCGCTCAGGGTGGTGCTAATTTCCTCTCTGGGATGTTCGGCGGGATGGGTGGCTGCGCGATGATTGGGCAATCCCTTATTAACATCAAATCAGGTGGCAGAGGGCGCTGGTCGGGCATTGTGGCGGCATTGACTCTGGCCATTTTCATCTTGGTTGGGGGTCCTCTCATTGTCCAGATTCCCGTGGCAGCGCTGGTAGGGGTGATGTTTATGGTGGTGATTGGAACCTTTGAATGGGCGACTTTACGGACCTTTGGCCGCGTGCCGCTTTCGGAGATTTTTGTCATTATCGCGGTCACTTTAATCACGGTCTTTATGCATAATCTCGCGCTTGCGGTCTTAACGGGTGTCATTCTTTCTGCGCTCGTCTTTGCCTGGGAGAGCGCGAAGCATGTGCGTCTGCGGCGCGATGATTCGCAGGAGGGCGTGCGGATTTATCATCTGCAAGGGGTGCTCTACTTTGGCTCGGTGCGTGAGTTCGGTGAGCGCTTGGTGCCATCCAATGACCCTGGCGAAGTTATCATTGATTTTAAAGAGGCACGGGTCGCTGATTTCTCGAGTCTGGAGGCGCTCAATGCGATCACGGAGCGCTACAAGTCAGCGGGTAAGCGGATTCGACTCCGCCACCTCAGCCCCGCTTGTGCGAAGATGATCGATAGCGCGAGCGAGTTGGTCAGCGTAGAAATGGCAGATGATGATCCGCATTACATTCCTGCGCATCTTTAGCTGCTTGCAGAAGAGTAGGGGTGGCGAGACCGGAGGATTAGAGGAGGATTTTTTTTCCGTCGTTTTTGGCGCTTTCGTAGATGGCGGTGATGACTTCGACTGATTTGCGGGCTTCGCTGGCACAGGTGGAGGGCTGGCGGTCATTGCGAATTGCGGTGACGACTTCCTCGAAGTTACGCTGATGTTGGTAGAAGTTGATCGCGCTGGGATCGTTGGCACCTAGGCCAGCTTCTTGCCCTTTCATGAGGGTGGCTTTGATTTCTTGGTCCTCGCTTTGTTCTTGGCGGAAGTCCCACATCTCGAAGGCTTCATCGGCGAGAAAGACGGAGCCATCTGTGCCAGAAAGTTGCACGCGTGCGGGGTGGCCATCTTTTGACCATGTGCAGGTGGAGGCCTCGATGACTCCGCGGGCTCCGTTTTGAAACTCGAGAATCGCGACGCAGTGGTCCTCGACCTCGATGCGCTCATGGGCGAGGAGGGCGGTGTTGGCTTGCACGCTTTTTACGGGGCCGGCGAGGTAGAGGAGGGCGTCCACGGTGTGGATGGATTGATTCATGAGGGAGCCGCCACCATCGAGGGCCCAGGTGCCACGCCAGCCTGCGGAATCATAGTAGGCTTGGTCACGATACCATTTGATGTAGGCGGAGGCGGAGGCGAGGGTGCCGAAGCGGCCTTCATCGGCTGCTTTTTTAAAGGCGTCCATGCCGGGGTGGAAGCGGCGGTTGAGGACTGCGGCGAGGGTTTTGCCATTTTCCTGAGCGGCGGCCATGAGTTGATCGATGCGGGCGGTCGTGATTTCGAGTGGTTTCTCGACGATGGCGTGTTTTCCGGCGTTGAGTGCGGCGAGGGTGGGATCGAGATGGGCTCCGCTGGGAGTGCCGACGGTGACGATTTCTAAGTCATCGTCTTCTAAGAACTCGGCGAGGTTTGAGTAGGCCTTTCCGCCATATTCTTCGGCGAGTTTATCGGCTGCTTCTTGGCGTAGATCGAAGACTGAGTGAAGGGTGCCGTCAGTCATCGCGGTGATGGCTTTGGCGTGAAAGTGGCCGATCATTCCGGCTCCGATGATTCCAAATTTCATAATGTTGTGGGACAAGTTGAAACAATGTCTGAAGATCTGGCAAGGAAGCCTTTTTTGCGTTGCTGCTTGCTCAGTTCTTCCGGGCTCAGGTCAGGGCACAAAAAAAAGAGCCTGAGGGCTCTTTTGCGGATGTATTGCTTATGAAGTGGTTTTTTGAGAGCCGAGTCTTTGTTTTTTCAGGTTCACTTAGCTTAGCCGGGTCATTGAGCCTTGTTCGTTTTACTCGCTTGGCTGGTTTTTTTGAGGGTGGCTTGGCGGTAGAAGAAGATGGCATCGCCCACTGCGTTGGCGAGGGTCTTTTGGTAGCTTGAGGAGTTGATGAGGTATTTTTCCTTCGGGTGGCTCAAGAAGCCGCCTTCTAGGAGGATGGCGGGGTGTTGCACGCCAGTGAGCACGCTGAAGCGGGCTCGGCGGATGCCGCGATCTTGCACGCTCATTTTTAGTTTTGGCTCATTGAGTCTTCTGAGGCTGGTCCAGTGAACGGCGGTGGCGAGGGCAATGTTGGCAGAATCTTGATTATTACCGGGTCTTTTTACGAAGTCGGATTCTTTGAGCGAGCGCCCGTAGTGGGCTACTCCCTCGGGCGAGAGTGTGAAGGTCTCGATCCCACGAGCGCGGCGTGAGCCTGCGGAGTTAAAGTGGATGCTGACGAAGATGGCATTTTGGTATTTGTTGGCCAGTTTGACTCGTTCTTTTAGGGTAAGAAAGACATCAGTGCTGCGGGTCATGACGACTTTGAAGCCTCGCTTTAGAAGGCGCTCCTTCAGGAGGAGGGCGACTTTGAGGTTATATCCGGCCTCGGTGCCCAGTGAGTTTGATGCTCCAGCGTCTTTGCCTCCATGGCCGGGGTCGATGATGACGGTATCGAAGGCTTTGGCGCCCGGGATCTTATAGGGCCGCAGGACGGGATCGATGACTTTTAAAAGGTCTGTGACGGACATGTGATAGGTTCCCAGGGCGACGATGGCATTGCTGAAGATGAATTTCACATCATTCATGAGGACTTCTTGGCCACCTGCTTGGAATTTTAAAGTGAGCTGATCATTCTTTAAGATGATTTGCCGCCCTGACTGTGTCATGCTTTTGAGCTTGTAGAACTCTTTTACTTGGCTGAGGGGCACGTATTTATTGCCGCGATATTCCTTCAATTTCCATTGGACCTGTTTCGCGCTCAGAGGGAGGAGGGAAGAGGCAAGGAGTAGTGAAAAGAGGAGGGGGCTGCGAAAAAAATTGGCGAGGTTCATGGTGAAAACACAGGTTTTCGGGGCTTGTTTGAGATCGAGGTGTGAGGTCTATCTTAGTGGAGAATTTAGGCGTTCCGAGAGCCCTTGCCAAGGTGAAAAATCTCAAGCGTAGAGCGCTTTTGGGCAGGGTCTTGAGCTTATTCTAGGCCGGTCACAGTGAGTGGAGGATGCTCGAGGCTTTCGCCTAATTTTTTATCAATCAGCTCTTGGTAGAGGCGGGAGTCAGGGCTGATGACGGTGACGTCGCAGCCGAGGTATGTGGTGATGAGGCCTCCTGCGGTGGGGGCGAGGAAGTAGAAGCAGATTTCTCTTTCTTGCTCGACCTCGACGAGGGAGCCGGGGCCAATTTGGTCATCAATGGTGTAGGTGGGAGCCTCGAAGTTGAGGAAGAGAGAGAGGGATTGCTCGGCGAGGGCGAGTTGCTTGGCTTGAGCTTCGGCGAGGTAGGCGGCCTCGATGGCGCGGGTGTCGTATTTTCCCTCCGACTTTGTTTCATCACCACTTGCTCCCTCGCTGGAATCGGCGAGGGCGGACTTCATGACTGCGATCTTGCTTTCAAGTTGAGCGCGGAGATCTGCAATGACGTCGTTTTTGGTCATGCCTAGAATTTAAGCATTCTTTTGACGGCGGGCTTGGACCGCTTTCGAGAAGGCTTCTAAAACATCTTCAGTGGTCTGCCAGTTGATGCAGGCATCTGTCACGGATTGGCCGTAGGTCATGTCTTCGGAGATCTTTTGATTTCCTTCGACGAGGTTCGACTCGATCATGACGGCGGCGATGTCTGTGGCACCCTCGGCCATTTGCGCGCAGAGGTCTTCGGAGACTTTTGGCTGATTGCGGTAGTCTTTATTTGAGTTGCCGTGAGAGCAGTCGATCATGACTTGCGGGGGGAGGCCCATCTCAGTGAGGCGCGCGGAGATGGGGGCGATTTCCTGGCGCGAGTAATTCGGCCCACTTTTCCCGCCGCGTAAGATGAGGTGGCAGGCTTGGTTCCCGGTGGTGGTTACGATGGCGGAGACGCCTTGCTTGGTGACGGAGAGGAAATGGTGTGGTTTGGAGGAGGCGCCGATCGCATCAAGTGCGATTTGGATCGACCCGCCGGTGCCGTTTTTAAAACCAACGGGCATGGAGAGGCCTGAGGTGAGTTCGCGGTGGACTTGTGACTCGGTTGTGCGTGCGCCGATCGCACCCCAGGCGATGAGGTCAGCGACGTATTGCGGGGAGATGGCATCGAGGAATTCGGTTCCAGCAGGAATGCCCATTTCGGCGAGTTGCAGGAGGAGCTTTCGTGCGGTGCGGAGGCCGCGATTAATGTCGAAGGAGTCGTCTAGTCCTGGGTCATTAATGAGGCCCTTCCAGCCGACAGTGGTGCGGGGTTTTTCAAAGTAGACTCGCATGATGATGAGGAGATCATCTTGGTAGCGGGTCACGCTTTTCTTGAGGCGCTCGGCGTATTCGAGAGCGGCGCGGGGATCGTGAATGGAGCAGGGACCCACCACTACGAGGAGGCGGTCATCTTTGCCGTTGAGGATGGCCTCGGCTCCTTGACGGGCGGAGGATACGAGCTGCGCTGCTGACTCGGTCATCGGGAGTTGATAAGAGAGCACGGCAGGCGAGATGAGAGGGTCGATGCTGGCGATGCGGAGGTCGTCTGTATTGGTGGTAGCCACGGCGCAGTCTTGAAGATTTTTCTGGGAATTCAAGAGTGGAGGTTTGTCAGGGAGGATTATTCAGGTCAGGTTCTTTTCTGATGTCGAAGAAACGAAGACAAGGGCCCCCGCAAATGCGCGATCTGACAGCTGGGATGTTACCTGATTTATCCTGTGATTTTGTGGAATCTACCGGAGATCGATTGCTGGATGCTCGCATCATGGACTTAGCACAATCTGTGAGCGGGGTGGAGGATCAGTGCCTCCTTGCTGAGATGATTTCTACCGCTGTGGGGATGGCGCGGGGAAAGGCTGAGCATGTTGATTTCAAGCTCGCGAATCGTGCCTTAAAAGAGATGAAGCATGCCAGTGAGGTTTTTCAGCCCTACCGCGCTCGGCGGAAGGTCGCGCTTTTCGGATCGGCGCGGACGAGGCCAGAGGAGAAGGAATATCAGACGGGGGTCGAGTTCTCTCGCCGGATGTTAGAGGAGGGTTTTATGACCATCACAGGGGCGGGACCGGGGATTATGGCTGCGGGTAATGAAGGGGCCACTCGGGAGCATAGCTTCGGGCTGAATATAAATCTTCCGTTTGAGGCCTCGGCCAATGAGTTCATTATCGGGGATCCTAAGTGCATCGATTTCAACTACTTCTTTACTCGTAAGCTGGCCTTCGTGAAGGAGGCTGATGCTGGAGTGGGGATGCCGGGGGGGGTGGGGACGATGGATGAAGTCTTCGAGGCTCTGACCCTGATCCAGACGGGGAAGGCCACGCTCTACCCCATCGTCTGTCTGGATGCCCCGGGAGGGACGTATTGGAAAGCTTGGAACCAATTTGTAGAAGAGCATCTTTACCGACTGGGGATGATTTCGGAGTCAGATTTTTCTCTCTATAAAGTGACGGATGATGTCGAGGAAGCGGTTGCGGAAATCACGAACTTTTATCGTAATTTCCACTCGTATCGTTATGTCGGTGATCGTCTTGTCATCCGCTTACAAATGGCGCTCTCAGAAGAGGCCATGAAGTCGCTGAATCAAAACTTCGGGGCGATGTTAAAGTCTGGTGAGATTGAGCAAAGGGGGGCTCTCGAAGAAGAGGTGAATGAGCCAGACTTGGCAGAGTTGCCTCGCATTGTTCTGCGTCATCGCCGCCGGGACTTCGGCCTTTTACGAGAATTTATCAATACGATCAACGAGGCGGAGGTCGATAGCTGATGGGCCGGGAGCGAGTCGATTCACTGCTCGTCTCACGCGGTCTCTGCGATTCGCGCGAGCAGGCCAAGCGCCTCATCATGGCGGGTGAGGTCATGACAGGGACGGAGCGCGTTTCTAAGCCCAGCCAGAAGCTTGCGGCAGATGCGGAGCTCTCCGTGAAAGAGCGGCCGAAGTATGTTGGCCGTGGGGGTTTTAAAATTGAGGGGGCCTTGCGGGAATTTGGGATCGATCCTAGCGGCTGGGTTTGTGCAGATCTGGGGGCTTCTACGGGAGGTTTTACCGACTGCTTACTCCAGCATGGGGCGCTGAGGGTTCACGCGGTTGATGTGGGGACGAACCAACTTGTCTGGAAGTTACGCAGTGATGAGCGGGTCATTTCAAAGGAGCGTTTTAATGCTCGGAATCTCACGGTGGAGGACCTCGGTGAGAAGGTTGATTTCGTGGTGATGGATCTTTCCTTCATCTCGCTCACGAAGGTGTTGCCCTCAGCCTTTGCGATTCTTAAGGAAGGGGGGGCGGTTATTTCTTTGATCAAGCCGCAGTTTGAGCTCTCGCGGGAAGAAGTGGGGAAAGGCGGCATCGTCCGGGAGCCGGAGCTGCATGAAAAGGCGGTCGATAAAATCCGCACTTTTATTACGGAGAAGCTGGGTCGTGATTGGGCGGGCTTGATCACTTCACCCATCACTGGGACGGATGGAAATGTCGAGTTCTTGGCGTGGATGAAGTGAGCGCTAGAAGCGCACGGAGATACCTGAGAGCAGGGAAAAGTCGCTTTTTTCGGCTCCGGGGGAGGGTTCTTGATCGTAGTAGTATTCTAGGCCGATCCGCCATGAGAGGTTATCGGTGAGGAAGGTATCTAAATACAGATAGGATGAGATGTTGAAATTTGTAGGGTCATTCACGAAGGCTTGGTAGGAAATTTCTTGGGTGATGTAGGTGTGATAGCTCAGCTGCCAGTAGAGACGCTGGGCGAGGTGGAAGGAGGTGGTGTTAAGAATCTCTCCGCCTTCTTCTTGAAACGTGTAGCCGAGGCCAGCCTCGAAAGAGAGGCCGCCGTAGTCGGTCAAAATGGGATAGAAGCCAGCGTGAACTCCGGGGGTGACGCGGTAGTTCAAATCTGAAGAAGCATCGTAGGAAAATTGGCTGCCAATTCCGGCATAAAGAGAGGGGCCGAATTTCCAACTATGACTTGCGAAAAGATTCAGGCGGTTTTGCGAGGTCGAGCTATTGGACTCAGCGAAGCGATAGTTCCCGCGGAAGAGGAGATCGTGGGTTTTGGAGCGGAAGATCGACTCGTAGTTGAAATTCAAGTTCAGGGTGTCTGAGTTTCCGGAGCTGGAGCTAGCGGTTAAGGCGGCATTGCGGACCCAGCCTTGGCGGGTTCCCTCAGTTTTTAGTGGGGTTTCTCGCAGGGTCTTACGCTCATCAGCGCGGTCGACTTCTTCTTTCAAGAAACCATTCAGCGAGTAGGCGAGACCAATCGTGACGAGGGTATCGCTCTCCTCTCGTCCAAAGGCGGGGGAGAGATCGATACGGTGAGTCAAGCGGGGTTGAATGTCCCAGCGATTGTTCAGGCGGAGGTCTAAGCCTGCTGAGAACTCGAAGATGTAGCTGGATGCATCATTGACCTTCGGCGTAAGGGAGGTGGATTGGCGAATGCGGGTGATGTCATTCCAGCGGTAGTCGAAGTGCTGGGCGAGGCGGAAAGTGGCAAAGGAATCACTGGTCCCGTCCTTGGACTCAAAGGCGTAACCGAGGCCTAGTTCAGCGCTCAAGAGCCCCTGATCATTTCGGATAAAGTAGTAGCCGATCACGGGACTGAGATCGACGCGATAATCCAAGAGAGCGGCCTCATTGGTGAGGAGGTTCGCGCCGAGGCCAAGGTAGAATTTTTTGCTAATGAGCCGATTGTAGGTGCCGTAAATGCGGAGGGTGTTATTGGTCAGTTCGCCGAAGTCCTCGGAGTAGAGATAGTCAGCGCCGAAGAAGGCATCACTTTCTAAGTTGCGATAGGTCCCGAGGAAGCGCAGGTGGTAGGCGAGGCTATCACTATTGCCGCTCGCGAGGCTGAGGCCGGATGCGGCGCTAAACTCCCAGGGAGAGTTCTTCTGAGCAGGAGAAGGGTCAGAATCAGTATTCTCAGCGGCAGCGTGAGCAAGACAGACGGAATTCAGGAGGCTAAGAAGGTGAGATAAATTTCGAAGCATATCGCGTGCGAGAAAGGTTAAAGCGGATCGCTCCCCTTTGGGGGAGGCAAAAATTGCACTTTTCGTTTCTTAAGGCCTGATTTTGTGTCGGATAGGAAGATTCCCGCTTGAAGTGGAGCGAGAAGCGAAAGCTCTCTTTTTTTATTCCTAATTAACGGGAACCGCTTGCGGAATGTCATCGACAGGCTGGGCCTGCGGAATGTCCTCCCGTTTGGCGGCTGGGGCGGGTTCTACAATCTGGGCCCGCCCTGGCGAGATGGGGCCATTTTTAATGTCAGGAAGGCGGTCAGCCCCTTTCATAATATCGACCCAGATCGGGAGAGCGAGGCTGGCTCCGGAGCCTCTCTTGACGATTGTTTCTCCGCCATCCATTCCGACCCAGACCGCACAAGTCATGGCGGAAGTGTAGCCGGCATACCAGGCATCGTTCGGGCCATTGGTGGTTCCGGTTTTTCCGCCAGAGGGAGCGCGGAAGCCGTAGCTAGAACGCACGGCGCGTGCGGTTCCGCTGCGGTTCACTTCCTCAAGCAGCGCGGAGACTTCCCAAGCCGGTGCGGGGGAGGTGGCTTGGTAGGCGATGGGGCCATTTTCCCAGAGGGTTTTTCCGCTGCGGTCCTTAATCCGCTGGATGTAATAGGGGCGGTAGCGGCTGCCCCCATTCGGAAAGATGCTGTAGGCGCTCGCCACGGTCTCGGGTGAGGCTCCCCAAGAGCCGAGGTAAGATGAGGGGACGCGCGGAATCTTTTTACTATCAAATCCGGCCAGCCGGGCCACTTCGATCACGCTATCCAGTCCGGCCACACTGGCGACACGGATTGCGGAGGTGTTCCGGGACTCGATGAGGGCCTGACTGACGCGGATCTTAGGGTAATACTTGCCATCCGAATTTGCAGGATTCCAGTTCGGGTCATCGCCCGTGATCTCGCCGGGGTCTAGGCGGAGGTCACTGACGAAGTCATAGGGCTTGATGTCTTGATCAAAGGCGGCGAGGAACATGAAGGGTTTAAAAAGTGAGCCGATTTGGCGGCGTGATTGCAGGGCGCGATTAAACTGAGATTCACTGGCGTCTCGCCCGCCCACGATGGCCAAGACTGCACCGCTTTGATTGTCGATCACTACGGCGGCCCCTTGGACATAGTTGGGGTCCCCTTGGCGATTCCATTGAGCTCGTTTTTGGTGGGGGTAAGCGGAGCGTTGTTCGAGCTGAGAGAGACGCCGCTCGATGGAGCGCTCGGCGATTTCTTGAATGTTCGGGTCGAGTGTGGTCTCAATGATGAGGCCACCATCGCGGAGGTTTTCTTCTTCGAGAATACGGTCGAGGTCCCGCCGGATTGCATCTAGAGCATAGCTTCCGGCTGTGATGCGGTTTCGCTTGGTTGAGATGTCTAAGGGAGCATTCTCGGCCCGCTCGGCTTCTTCTGCCGAGATGGCCTGATTTTCTACCATTTTTTCCAGAACCCAGTCGCGCTGTTGGGCGGCGCGTTTGGGGTGCCGGAAAGGGGAGAAGCGATTGGGGGCGCGGATGATGCCGACGAGAAGGGCGGATTGCGGGAGGCTGAGCTCACTGGCAGGCTTGTCAAAGTAGGTGCGTGAGGCCACTTCCACGCCACGGATCGAGCCGCCCCAGAAGATGCGGTTCATGTAGTGCTCGAGGATCTCATTTTTTTCAAATTTCGACTCGATGCGAATCGCGATGAAGGTTTCGAGGATCTTACGATGGACTCCCTGTAGGATGTTTTCATTGGGCTTCTTGAGTACATAGCTGTTCCGGGCGAGCTGCATGCTGATTGTTCCGCCGCCTTCAAGTTTTCCACGTGTGAGAGCGCGGAAGACAACGCGGCCCATCGAGCGGAAATCAACTGCTCCATGGCTGCGGAAGCGCTTATCCTCTTGAGCGATGAGGGCGTTTACAAAGTGCTCGGGAATTTCGTCGTAAGTGATGATTTGGCGATTTTTCCCGTGCAGGTAGCCGATTTCTTGGCCTTTAGAGTTTTTAAGGATGTTGCCATCGCGGTCTAGGATCTCGGTGCGCGCGGGCATGGTGGAGACCTCTTTTAACTCATAAGTGCAAGCGATGGTGAAGTAGACGAGCGAGAGAATGAGACCTGCGAAGATCGCGAGGAGACCACCTGAGAAAAGCGTGCGGAGAGGCCACTTCAGCCCCTTCGGGAGATTTTGGGTCAGGGAGGCGATGAGGTAGAAGGGTGAAAAGAAGAAATGACCGGCTGAGAAGCTGGACTTAGGAGTCTTTTTCTTCGCCGATTTTCGAGCAGTTTTGGGGGACTTCTTTTTGGGGGTTTTACGAGGGGCCATCGTGTTCTTGGTGGGATCTTAGCGCTCCGGAAGCGGAGTCCAAGGCCTCATTTTTCAGGAGGTGATCTAGGCAGAGGAGGGTGTCACTTTTTGGGGAGATTTACGGGGGAGGGCAAGAGTGCAGAGAACTGCGAGGAAGACACAGGCGGTGCTGACCCAGAGGCAGGCAGGCAGGCCGGCCCAAGCGTAGGTAAGGCCGGAGAGGAGGGTGCCGATGAGACGACCACCGGCATTTGCCATGTAGTAGAAGCCGACGTTTAGGGCGGCTTTATCGGCATCAGAGTAGGCGAGAATGAGGTAGGAGTGGAGGGCGGAGTTCATGGCGAAGACGATGCCGAAGATGAGGAGCCCGCCGAGGATGGTGGGGGCGAGGTGGAAGCTGTTTTGTACGGCGAGGGCGAGGGCGGCGCTGATGATGAGAAGGATGAGTCCCCAGCGGAGGGTGGCTTGAGCAGATTGGGCGAGGGCTTCTTGCTTGCGCAGGAACTTTGGCGCGCTGGCTTGGACGATCCCGTATCCAATGACCCAGGTGGCCATGAAGGCTCCGGTGGTGCTGTGGGACCATTGAAAAATAGAACTCAGAAAAATGGGGAGGCCGACGACGAACCAGACATCGCGCGAGGCGAAGAGGAAGAAGCGGGCGGCGGAGAGGATGTTGATCTCGCGAGTCTTAGAGAAGAGTTCGCGGAATTTGGGTTTTTGTTTCGAGCGGCCGAGGTCTCCTTTGAGGGAGAATTTGATGAGAAGTAAAGTGAGGCCGAGGGCGATGGCCATGGAGTAGAGGGCCCAGTGAAAGCCGAGGGTGGTGAGGAGGAAGCCACCTAGGAAAAAGCCGATTCCTTTGAGGGCGTTTTTGGATCCGGTGAGGAGGGCGACCCATTTAAAGAGGCCGGATTGGGCCTCGGTGGTGTCTTTAGGAACAAGGACACGGACCGCGCTTTTTGAACTCATTTTAGTGAGGTCCTTGGCGATGCCGGAGAGGGCTTGGGTGCCCATGATGTAGGCGATGGTGAGGGGAAGACTCCAAGTAGGGGTGAGGAGGGAGAGGAGAATGAGGGAGAGGATTTGGAGAAAGAGGCCTGAGGTGAGGGTGATTCTGAGGCCTTTGGAGGACGCGAGCCAGCCACCGAAGAGGTTGGTGAGGATGCCGCAGAATTCGTAGAGGAGGAAGAGAAAGGCGAGCTGGAGGGCGCTGAGCCCGCGGTCGTGAAAGTGGAGGAGGACAAGCATGCGCAAGGCGCCATCGGTCAGGGTGAAAACCCAGTAGGCGAGGGTGACGAGGGCGTAGGCGCGGGAAGTCATGGGAATGGACGAATGCAGAATAGACGAATGCAGAATGGATGAATGATGGAGCTTGGTGGAGGGGGGGATGCCGTTTGGGGTTTGTTGATTCTGCAATTGTTCATTTGTTCATTTTCTCCGCCACTTGTTTGCTGAGGTCGATCATGCGGTTGGCGTAGCCCCATTCGTTGTCGTACCAGACGAGGAGTTTGAGCTGGGTGTTGTTGACCATCATGGTGGAGGGGGCATCGATGATGCCGGAGCGAGGGTCGTTGACGTAGTCGGCGCTGACGAGGGGACGTTCTTCGTAGCCGAGGATGCCGGCGAGGGAGGTGAGGCTGGCTTGTTTGAGGGCGGCGTTGACTTCTTCGACGGTGGTTTCTTTTTGGAGTTCGAAGACGCAGTCGGTGAGGGAGGCATTGAGCAAGGGGACGCGGACGGCGACGCCATTGAGGAGGCCCTTGAGCTCGGGGTAAATCATGGTGATGGCAGTGGCGCTGCCGGTGGTGGTGGGGATGAGGGAATTGACGGCGGAACGGGCGCGGCGGAGGTCGGCGTGGGGGGCATCGACAATGGTTTGAGTGTTGGTGAGGTCGTGCATGGTGGTGATCATGCCGTGTTTGATGCCGAAGGTCTCGTGAATGACTTTGACGGCGGGGGCGATGCAGTTGGTGGTGCAAGAGGCGGCAGTGATGAGGTGATGCTCGGTCGGGTTGTAGAGGTGATCATTGCAACCGACGACGACGTTGAGCGCGCCTTCTTTCACGGGAGCGGCGACGATGATTTTTTTGACGCCTTGGTCGAAGTAGTTTTGGAGAAGTTCCGGAGTGCGGAACTTGCCGGAGCACTCGAGGACGATGTCGCAGCCGGACCAGTCGGTGGCTTCGATGGTGTCGTTTTGAGAATGAGTGATGCGATGTCCGTCGATGGTCACGGAGTTTTCGTCGCTTGTGATGTCGTGATCCCAGGTTCCGTGAACGGTGTCGAACTGAAGGAGGTGGGCCGAGGTGGCGGCGGGGCCGTGGGCTTCGTTGATGTGAATGAAGTTTAGGTTTGGGTCGCCGAAGGCGGCGCGGAGGTCGAGGCGTCCGATACGGCCGAAGCCGTTGATTCCGATGTTGGTGCTCATGGTTTAAGAATTTCGATTAGGGATAGCGGGAAGGCTGAAGTCGGGTTGAGGGAGGCAAATATCCTTGGCGAGGCAGTCGGCCTTTTTCAAGGAGAGTTGGAAGATGATTTGTCCATCAGTGAGGTGATGGGAGTGGATGGGGAGTCGGGTGAGGACGGGGGCCTCGTGCTCGAACTCGACGGGAATCTCATCGCTTTCGAAGAGAGCGCGGGCGGCATCGAGAATGCGAGCGAGTTTCCCCGCTTCGATGCGGTGATTATAGTCGTGAGCGAGCCAGACTTGGAGGACGCAGGCTTGCTCGGAGTGCTTTCTTCCACCGCAATCGACGAAGGATTTCGATAAGGCTCCCACTTCAGTGATGTGAAAGTGTGGAGGGACGGTGGCGCCGTCGGGAAGGGCGAGAGAGATGCCGCATTTGGGATTTGCGGCGAGGAGTTGGTGGAATTCTGAGAAGTTCACTTTAGCAACAGTCGCTTGGGCTTGAGAGGGAGTCGATGCAGCGGAAGAATTCGTCGAGGCAATTACAGGCGAGCGAGTAGTGAATGTGGAGGCCTGTTTTGCAGCAAGTGACCCAGCCGGCTTCGCGCATGATGGTGAGGTGCTTTGAGACAGTGGAGAGATCGCCGCCGATCTGTAGGTGGAGTTCGCTAACGCAGGAGGTCTTTTCCGAGAGAATCTCGGCAATGCGAATGCGGGTGGGGTGAGCGAGGGCCTTAATGACCGAGACGCGATTTTGAGAAAGCTTTAACACTACTTGGCGAAAGTGCCAAATAGTGAAAGGAAGTCAAAACGAAAAATCCCGCAGTCCGGAGACGGCGGGATTTGGAAAGTGATTAGAAAGGAAGCTTAGGAAGCCTTGCGCACTTTTTTGATGATGCTAGCGACGGTTCCGCTGGGCTTTGCGCCAACGCCGAGCCACTTATCAGCTTTTTCGAGGTCAAGGGTGTAATTTTCACCTTCAGCCATGGGGTTATATGTTCCCAGCTGCTCGATGTAACGTCCGTCGCGGCGCTTACGGCTGTCAACGGCTACGATCTTGTAATAGGGACGGTCCTTGGAACCTTGGCGAGTGAGTCTGAGAGCTACCATAAAATAGTGGTGGTGGGCGCGGAAGCTGCCGGAAGATGCGGAGATTGCCAAGGTTTTTTTAAAGGTTTTTTGGGACTATTGGGACCGTGGCATTGCGCCGAGTGGAATCCGCAAAGCTGCTAGGGTTTACAGGCCTTATTTGTCGAGAAGGTGGGTGATCCCGTGGACTTTCGGCTTTCCGGTGTCATCGAGGACGACAAAAACTAACTTATCGATCGTGAGGATCACATTCTTCGTGTCCTTATTCCTGACTTCGCAGCGTAGGGTCATCGAGGTCTGACCGAAAGATATCGTTTCTAGCCCAATCTCCACGACCTCCCCGTGATAAGCGGCGCTGAGAAAATTGATCTCGGACATGAATTTCGTCACGACCCGTTTATCTTTTAGCTGACACATCGCATAGATGGCGGCCTCCTCATCGATCCATGCTAAGAGACGGCCTCCGAAGAGGGTTTGATTGCCGTTTAGGTCTTCGGGCTTCACCCACTTCCGCGTGAAAAATTGCATCGTCATTAAAGAATCAAGATTTCGATCTAATCTCAAACTCTAAAAAGCGGCGATGTGTCTTGTGCTGTTTGGAATAGAAGAGACTCAGTTTCTGGTGATATGGAGGGAGGAAAGTTACTCTCGGTAGAAGGCTCGGTAGTCCTTAGGGCTCATGTGCATGACGGAAATAAAGGCACGGGTGAAGGAGGCGTGTTCCTGATAGCCGAGGGCGCTGGCGATCTGGCCGACGCTCAGGGTGGTGCTGAGAAGTTGTTCGCAGGCCGCAGCGATGCGGGCGCGGACGAGGTATTGCCGCGGGGTGGTGCCAAGGTATTTGCGAAAGCGCCGCTCTAAGCTGCTTACGGACATGCCTGCTTGTTTTGCGAGGAGGGGGACTTTGAGATCCGCGCCGAGGTTTTGATGGATTTGGTCGATGAGAACGGAAATGGCCCGGTGAGGCGTGGGTAGTGGAGGACCTTCGCCATGTTCGAGACGGCGTGAAACTCCGGCGGTGCCTAATACGTGTTGGTTTTTTCCGAAGAGGGGGATTTTAGAAGTCATGCGCCATTCGATGCCCCCTCCGGGCCGGGTGACGAGCTCGAGCTTATTATGTAGGGGCTCTGAGCTGCGGATTACGGCTTCGTCATCCTCTCGGAAAAATTGCGCCATGGTGGGCGGGAAGAGTGACTCGTCCGTTTCGCCGATCAACTCCTCGGGTTTACGCTGGAGGAGCTGAGCGTAAGCCCGATTCACAAAGACGATCACGCCCGCGACATCCTTCATCCAGAACATGACATCCGGAAGGGCCTCGAAGAGACCTAGGGCGATCTGACCGGGCTGGAGCCTTCGCGTAAAGTCAGAAAAACGGGAGTCGCTTGGGTTCATGAAGGGTGACGAATTAGGACAAAAAAACGATGGAATGGATCATGGCCAAGTGAAAGAGATTTCTGCTAATCTCTTCTTCCGGCCGGGGTGGTCCTGTCGGGTAAAATTTCCCCACTGAATGATGACTGAATACTTTCCTAATATCCCAAAGATCAAATACGAGGGAGCTGACTCCGATAATCCACTCGCTTTCCATCACTATAATCCCGATGAGGTGATCGGCGGGAAAACGATGCGTGAGCATCTCCGTTTTGGGGCAGCTTATTGGCACTGCATGCGCAATGGATTGGGGGATCCTTTTGGCGAGGGAACGGCTCTGATGCCTTGGGATACGGGCGAGGAGACCTTGGAGAATGCTTTGGCGCGCGTGCCGGTGTTTTTTGAATTCCTCGATAAGATCGATATCGATTACTATTGTTTCCATGACCGCGATATTTCTCCGGAGGGTGAGAGCTTGAGTAAAACGCACGAGATGTTTCATCGGGTCGTTGATGAACTCGAAACTTTCCAGAACCAGACGGGCAAGAAACTCCTTTGGGGAACGGCTTGTCTCTTTAGTCATCCTCGATACGCGCAGGGTGCCTCGACTTCTCCGAGTGCGGATGTTTTCGCTTACGGGGCGAGTCAGGTTAAAAATGCCATCGATGCGACTCATCGCCTTGGAGGTCCTGGTTACACTTTCTGGGGTGGACGCGAAGGCTATGGTTCTTTGATCAATACCGACATGAAACGAGAGGTAGATCACCTCGCGGCCTTCCTTCACATGGCGGTCGATTACGCCAAGAAGATTGGATACGAGGGGCAATTCTACATCGAGCCAAAGCCGCGCGAGCCCTCCACGCATCAATATGATTCAGACTCTGCGGCCTGTTTGAACTTCCTCCGTGAGTATGATCTGCTCGATCACTTTAAGCTGAACATTGAAACCAATCACGCGACTCTCGCAGGTCACACGATGGAGCACGAGCTCGAGGTGGCAATGGGTGCCAATGCTTTGGGATCGATTGACGCGAACCGTGGCGATGAGCTTCTCGGTTGGGATACCGATCAGTTCCCGACGAACCTTTATGGCACCACCAATGTCATGCTCCGCCTTCTTAAGATGGGCGGCTTTACGACAGGTGGTCTCAACTTTGATGCGAAACGGCGGCGTGAAAGTCATGAGCCTGAAGATCTTTTCCACGCGCACATTGGTGGCATGGATGCTTTCGCTCGGGGTCTTAAGATTGCTGACAAGATCATCGCGGACGGTCGCTTTGATGAGTTTGTGAAAGCCCGCTACTCGTCCTATGACGCGGGTGTGGGTGCTGAGATCGAGACCGGGAAAGCGACGCTTGAATCACTCAATGACTACGCTCAGCAGATCACGCCACCGCAGCTTGAAAGCGGATGTCAGGAGCGCTTGGAGAATCTTTTGAACGACTACATTTAGGAATCTATGTCTTTCGTTCTTGGTCTTGATTCTTCGACTCAAAGTCTCTCTGCGGTTATTTTGGACACTGAGAAAGGTGTCGTGGTCACGGATGATTCGGTGAATTTCGGGAATGATCTCCCGCACTACGGTCAGCCGCATGGCTATGATGAATCTGGAGCGAGAGGGGAGGTTCATGCCAATCCCCTGATGTGGTTAGAGGCCTTTGACCTCTTGCTGGGACGGATGAAAGAAGGTGGGGTTGATTTCTCGAAAGTCACGGCGGTTTCGGGATCTGGTCAGCAACATGGAAGCGTTTATCTGGGCTCTTGTTTTGGTGAGAAATTGGCGTCGCTCGATCCTTCGAGTGATTTGAAGAGTCAGTTGGCTGGCTGTTTGACTCGCGACAGTTCCCCGATTTGGATGGATAGTTCTACGAGTGCTGAGTGCGCTGAGATTGCGGCGACGCTTGGTGGGAATGACGTCGTTTGCGCGAAGTCTGGCTCGGTAGCTATCGAGCGGTTTACGGGTTCGCAGATTCGGAAATTTTCTAAGGATGACCCTGAGGCTTATGCCAAGACGGGGATCATTCATCTCGTGAGTTCCTTCTTTGCTTCGATCATGGCGGGTAAGAATGTTGCGATTGATTACGGCGATGGAGCGGGGATGAATCTGATGAACCTTGCGGCGAAAGATTGGGATCAAGATCTTGTTGATGCGGTGGCGGAGGGACTTATGGAGAAACTTCCTCCCTGTGCACCTTCGGCCAAGCAATCAGGCGTGATTTCGAACTACTTCGTCGGGAAGTACGGCTTTTCTCCGACTTGCGAGACGGTCATTTGGTCGGGAGACAATCCTTGCAGTCTGATTGGGATGGGCGCGGCTTCACCTGGGAAGGTTATTATTAGTCTGGGAACGAGTGATACCCTCTTCGCAGCGATGCCTGAGCCGAAAACTGATCCGAATGGATTTGGACACGTTTTCGGTAATCCAGCGGGAGGCTACATGAGCTTGATCTGTTTTAAAAATGGTTCATTGGCGCGCGAAGCGGTGAAAGAGCAATTTCAATTGGAGTGGAGTGCTTTTGAGAGGGATGCGCTTGCAGAATCGCAAATTGGGAATGGTGGGCTGATGATGTTGCCATTTTATGAGCCTGAAATTACTCCTGCGATTGATACGGGAGGCCCTGTCTTTTCTGAAGCAGGACAGCATTCTGCCGAGCAATCGGTGCGCGCGGTTTTAGAGGGGCAATTTTTAAACATGCGTGCTCATTCGACTTGGTTAGGAGTGGCACCGGAGCGGATTTACCTCACGGGAGGTGCTTCGGAAAATGATGGGGTAGCGCAAGTGATCGCGAATGTCTTTGGAGTGCCGGTTGACCGGCTCGATGTTCCGGGTTCGGCCACGATTGGAGCAGGGATGAGAGCGGCCCATGGAATGGGTGAGAGTCTTGCGAATCTTGAGGGGATGTTTAGTCAGCCCAAGGAGGGGAGGACGATTGAGCCGGAGGAGGGGGCGAAAGAGGTTTACGATGGGATGATCGGAGACTTTGTCGATTTCCTAGAGCGTCAGTAGAGAATCTGTGTTATCTGTGCCCAATCCGTTAAAATCTGTGTAAAAAGGAAAATCTCATGCAGCAAAAAGATCTTACTTACGATGTCATAGGAGCGGCCATGGAGGTCCATCGTGAGCTTGGTTCTGGTTTGCGCGAATTACCTTACGAAAACGCTTTGCGAAATGAGCTTCGCTACCGAAAGCATCAGGTGGATCAGCAGAAGGCGTGGCCGATTCAATACAAAGGGGCGATTGTGGGCGATTGTTTTACCGATCTCTTTGTGGATCGAGAACTGGTTGTTGAAGTTAAGGCGATTAACGCACTGGGAGATGAAGAGTTGAGTCAGGTTCTAAATTACCTGAGAATTTCGAAGATGAGGCTCGGGTTGATTTTAAATTTTAAGCCGAGTTCGCTGGAGGTTAAGCGCGTTGCTCTTTAGATTTTTTGACACAGATTTTAACGGATTACTCACAGATTGCACAGATTGCACAGATTTTCCTGACCGACGAATTTACCATTTTAAAACAAACCAACAAAACCTATGCCAAGACCAGTCACCTTATTCACCGGCCAGTGGGCCGATCTTCCGCTCGCTGAGCTTCTCCCGAGAGTCAAAGAAATGGGATACGATGGAGTGGAACTCGCCTGCTGGGGCGATCACTTTGATGTTCAAGCTGCTCTCAATGAAGAGGGCTATGTCGAAGGACGATGGGAGCTTTTAAAGAAGAATGATCTCTCTTGTTTTGCGATTTCAGCTCATCTCGTAGGGCAGGCGATTTGTGATCCGATCGATGAGCGTCACGCTGCGATCTTGTCTCGCGAAATTTATGGTGATGGAGACCCTGAAGGGGTTCGTCAACGGGCCGCGCAAGAGATGATCGATACGGGAAAGGCTTGCCGGAAGTTCGTCAATGCAGGGAAAGATTACATGGCGGATCGTGAACGATCTGGGATGGGTGCGGTCGTGAATGGGTTTACTGGCTCCAGCATTTGGCACGCTCTTTATGCCTTCCCGCCCACTGATCAAGCCTACCTTCAGAGGGGCTTCGATGATTTTGCGAAGCGCTTCTTGCCTATCTTGGACGCCTTTGAAGAGGAGGATGTGAACTTCGCGCTGGAGGTTCATCCTACGGAGATTGCCTTTGATATAGCCTCGGCCGCGCGCGCCATCGAGGCGGTGAAGGGGCATAAACGTTTTGGATTCAATTATGATCCAAGCCATCTTGGGTATCAGGGGGTTGACTACGTGCGCTTCATTCGCGAATTCGCTGATCGCATCTGCCACGTGCACATGAAGGACGTTTGGTGGGGACACGGTGATGGCACGGTAGGTGTCTTCGGTGGTCACACTGATTTCTGCGATGCGCGCCGGCAGTGGGATTTCCGCTCGGTGGGGCGGGGTGATATTAACTTCGAGGAGATCATCGTGGCGCTGAATGACACCCGTTATAGTGGGCCGCTTTCAGTCGAGTGGGAGGATGGGCGCATGGAGCGTTTCCATGGGGCCACTGAGAGTTGTGCCTTCACTAAATCGCTCGACTTCCCACGCAATGAAGGTGGGATGTTCGACTCCGCCTTCGACGGCGATAACCAGTAAATCTATTTATATTATGTCCACAAAAATTGCAGTCATCGGAGCAGGAGGAATGCTTCAGTATCATCACGCCGGCTTTGTTAAAGCGGGCGGGGAAGTTGTCGCGGTTTGCGATATGAGTGAGGAGGCTGCGAAAGCAGCGGCCGAGCAGTACGGAATCTCTCAGACTTATACTGAGGTTGCTGAGATGCTGGCAAACGATGAGATTGATGCGGTCAGTATCATCGTGCCCAATAAGTTCCATGCGCCACTTTCGGTGCAGTGTCTAGAGGCCGGAAAGCATGTCTTTTGCGAAAAGCCTCCGGCACTCAGTGCGGCGGAAGTGAGAGGGATGATTAAGGCGGCTGAGGCATCTGGCAAGAAGCTGATGTTTAATTTTAATAACCGTGCGCGCCCGGAGTCGGTCGAGTTGAAGAGGCGGATCGATGCCGGAGAGCTGGGCTCGATTAATTCTGCGCAGTCTAAGTGGATTCGCCGGACTGGGATTCCCGGTTTTGGTGGATGGTTCACGACGAAGGAGCTCTCCGGCGGGGGTGCTACGATTGATCTTCTGCATATGATTGATCTCTCGCTCTATTTCATGGGCTATCCTAATCCGACCAACGTGCTTGCTAAGACCTTTGAGACCTTTATGGGTGATCCGGGTTTTAAGGGGCCTTGGGGGATTCCGGATCGTGCTGATGGGGTGACTGATGTGGAGGCGGCGGCTCACGGTTTCGTGACTTTTGACAGCGGGCAGGTCCTGACTCTGCAAGTCTCATGGGCTGAGATGGTCAAGCGAGAGGAGGTCTCAGTGCTATTCCAAGGGACGAAGGCAGGCGGAAAAGTGGAGCGCCTTTTTGGGAAAGATGGGCTGGATGAAACGGCGATTGATACCTGTGAGCTTTACACTCAGGTCGATGGACAATCAGTCGATACCGTTCTGGAGGTCCCGGAGTGTGAGGATATGGGCCGGATTGATTCGGCCGCGAACTTCGTGGAAGCGATCGAGGGGAAAGCGGCCCCTCTCAATACGCCGGAGCAAGCGCTGCACCTGATGACAATCATTGACGCCATTTATGAATCGTCCAAAAGCGGTCGAGCCGTGGCGATCTAGAATTTTTTATGATGAATCGAAAATTGAGAATGGGTATGGTCGGCGGAGGTCGTGGGGCTTTCATTGGACAAGTGCACCGCATGGCGGCGAACTTGGATGGAAAAATAGAACTCGTGGCAGGGGCGTTTTCCTCTGATCCTGAAAAATCAAAACTCTCGGGAGAGGACTTCTTTCTGGATCCGGAGCGGGTTTATGGGAGTTATGAAGAGATGGCTCAGGCTGAGGCGGCCCGTGAGGACGGGGTGGATTTTGTCTCCATCGTGGTGCAAAATCATCTGCATTTCGCGGTGGCCAAGTGCTTCCTCGAAGCGGGAATTCATGTGATTTGTGATAAGCCTTTAGCGCTGGATCTGGGGCAAGCCAAGGTCTTGCAAAAACTGGTGCATGATTCCGGTCTGATCTTTGCGCTGACTCATAACTATGCGGGCTATCCCATGGTGAAGGAAGCGCGGCGGATGGTTGCGGAGGGTGAGCTAGGGCGTATTCTTAAGATTGTTGCGGAGTATCCTCAGGGCTATGCGGTGGGCGATGTCGAGGGGGAGGGATCTGGAGCGATCTCGAATTGGCGAGCGGATCCTAAGATCGCGGGAGCTTCAAATTGCATCGGTGATATTGGCACGCATGCTCATCATTTGGCCCATTATATCACGGGCTTGGAGATTGAGGAGCTGGCGGCTGAGCTCACCGCCTTCATCCCGGGGCGGGAGTTGGATGATGATGGGAATTGCCTAATTCGTTTTCAGGATGGGGTGAAGGGGATCATCTACGCTTCTCAAATTTCGAATGGTGATGAAAATAATCTCAACATTCGGGTCTATGGCACCAAGGCCTCGCTGGAGTGGCATCAGGAAGAGCCGAATGATCTCATCGTGAAATTTGCCAATGCTCCACGCCAGACGTATCGCCGAGGGAATGATTATCTCGGCTCTGCGGCTCAGGAAAATACGCGCACTCCTTTTGCGCATCCGGAGGGCTTTATTGAGGCTTTTGCCAATATCTACCTCGCTGCGACTGCTGCCATTTCAGATCAGATTGAGGGAAGGCCGGCGCCGGAAGCGGGCTATGATTTTCCGAGCGTGGATGATGGGGTGCGGGGGATGGCTTTTATTAAGGCCTGTGTGGATTCATCCCAGAATAATGCCGCTTGGACAAAGTTAGAGCTCGGCTGACTTGGTAAGGTGGGGCGCTGAAAGGCGGGGCGGGCGTTTAAGCGCGGGGCGGACGTTTAAGCGCGGGGCGCTTTGACCGAAGCGGGTTTTAGCTCATTGTAGAGGGCTGTTGCTTGGGCGCGTGAGTGGACGTGCAGCTTCTCATAAATGCGCCGGCGATAGGTGTCCACGGTGTGAGAGCTGATGCCCAGTTTCTCGGATATTTCTTTGCAGAGGTATCCTTGGGCGAGGAGGTTGAGCACTTCTTCTTCACGTTTTGAGAGCTGGCTCAGCTCGTTCTCCTCGCTGAGGGGAGGGGATTTGCGAAAGCACTGGACGACTTTCCGAGCAATGCCGCTACTCATGGGGGAGCCACCTTCTGAGACTTCACGGAGGGAGGATAGGAGTTGATTGCGGGGAGTTTGTTTTAAAAGGTAGCCGGTGGCTCCGGCTTCAAGCGCTTTGAAGATGCGATTTGAATCTTCATAGACCGTGATCATGACAAATTGCACTTTGGGCATTTTACGCTTGAGGCCACGGACGCATTCTACGCCATTGAGACTCGGTAGATTAATGTCGGAAAGGACGACGTCTGGCTGATCATTCGGAATCCCATCGAAGGCTTCTTGTCCATCCTCGTAGACGCTGACGAGGGTAAAGCCCTCGGCTTGCTCGATCCATTCGGCGTAGATGCTGCGTAAGGGAATGTCATCCTCGATGATTGAGACGGCGATGGTGTTATGCGGGGAACTCACTGGGATTTATGCTAGGAGGATTTGAGGGAAAAGCTTGTCCCGTGTTCTAGTGACAGGGCGTGGTTGGGTTATTTTTTGGATGAGAAGGGGATTTTAAATTGCACGCAGGTCCCATCGCTGGTGGAGCTTTTGAAGCGGCAGGAGCCTCCGATCTCTCTCATGCGTTCTACCATGTTGGCCATGCCATTACCGGCATGGGTGCGGTCGCTGGGGGTGCTTGGATCATTGCCGATGCCGCTGCCATCATCTTGGATTTTGAGGGTGAAGAATCGGGCTTCGGGCTGGAGTGAGATGCGGACTTCATCTGCCTCGGCGTATTTTACGATGTTGTTGAGGGCTTCTTTAAAGGCGAGGAGGAGATTATGCCGGAGTTGGGCGGAGAGGCGGCGCTCGGGAAGGTCCACGGGGAAGAGGAGGCGGCAGCGAATGTTGGCGACGCTAAGGAATTCTTGCGCGTATGAGCTGAGGTAGTTGGCGAGGTCATCAAACTCATCATGCTCTGGGCTGATGGCCCAGACGACGCCATCCATCGAGCGCATGAGCTCACGGGTGGTGGAGCGAATCTGGCTTAAGGCGTCATCCGGGTGTTGATCTGAGTGGGCGAGTCCATCTGAGCTAGAGCTGGACTGGCTGAGGAGAGAGATGCGGGTGAGGCTGGCGCCGAGGTCATCATGAATGTCCCGGGCGATGCGGCTGCGCTCTTGCTCGAGTGCTTGCCTCGAGGAGATGCTTTGGAGTTGGAGCTGATGTTTACGGCGGAGGCTCAGGAAGACAAAGCCGCCTGCGATGAGGGCGGTGAGGACGGCGAGGCCGAATTTGAACCACCAGGTTTCCCAGAAGAAGGGCTCTACGGTGATGTTCACTGAAGTGCTTTCTTTGGTCCATTTTTGGCTGCCGTTGCTGGCGATGACTTGGAAGCGATAGTCTCCGGCGGGGAGGCGGGGGAAGGTGACGCGATTTTGTTGATCGATGATTTGCCATTTGTCGTCGATCGGTTGGAGGCGGTAGCGCAGGAGGGTGTTTTCTGGGGTTGAGAAATTGAGGGCGGAGAAAGAGATGGTGAGGCTATCGTGATCGGGCGGGAGTGCGATGCTGGGCTGCTCGGCACTCAAGTCAGAGGTCTGAGCGTCGATGGTATGACTGAGCATGGCCCGTGTTTTAAATAAGGCGATGGGCTCATTGTTGAGGGAGATTTTTTCGAGAATGACTGGGGGGGGAGGAGGTTTTTGAAAAGGGGCATTCGGGCTAACTTGGAGGAGTCCGCTATGGGTGCTGAAGAAGAGTTGACCGTTTTGATGTCTGGCGGATGAGGGGGCGTAGTCGCGGCTGGGTTGGATGCTGGGGAGGCCCTTATCCCGTCCGTAAATTTGGCAGAAGAGGTGGCTGGGCTTCGAGAGGAGGTTCTCAAGATTGATGCGGAAGAGGCCGCGGTTTGCAGCGATCCAAAGGTGCCCTTTATCATCATGCTGGATCTGTGAGAGGTAGTCATCGTAGAGTCCATCATCGCTGGTGAAGCGGCGGTAGTTTCCGTTCTTAAGGTGGCCGAGTCCATCGCCGGCATAGCCGATCCAGAGGCTGCCATCTGGGGTGGCATGGAGAGTGCGGATGGAGCGGTGAGCGGGGCCATCAAGCTCTGATTCTTCGATGAGTGTCTGGCCCTCAACTCTGAGGAGGTGGCCATCTGCGGTGCCGATCCAGATGCGGCCGTCGGAGGTCTCGGCGAGGGCGCGAATGGGCATGAGTTTGGTAGGAGACTCGATAGGGGTGATCAAGCCGGCTCTGAGAAGGTGAAGGCGGGCTGGTCTGATGGTGGCGATCCAGAGGTCGCCATTTTTTGCGGGGAAGATGGAGCGGATGGTTTTGTTGGCGAAGTGTTGTGCGTTCGCGGGAGGAGTGACTTTTTGATCTTTGATCTGTAGGAGTCCGTGACCTCGGGTGCCGATCCAGAGGCGGCCTAGGTGATCTGAGCTGACGCAGTTGACTTGGCAATTTTTTGGGAGTTTTTTAAAGGTTTGCCAGGGGGGAGTTGGGCTTTGTGCGCCAATTGGGCTTTGTTCACGGTGTGCTGAGTCGTCATTTTTAGCGGCGTGATGAGGATCTTGATAGGCGAGTTGGCCATCGAGGCTTGTGACCCAGAGGCGGCCAGAGGAGTCGCTCGTAATGGAGCGGACGGAGGGGAGGGGGAAGCCGTGAGAAGAGTCGTTTAGCTTGGCGACGCGAGGGAGGAGAAGGTTAAGGCCGCCGCCGTTTGTTCCGACCCAGATGTGACCTTGCTGATCTTCTGCGATGCACTTGATCCAAAGGTGAGAGGTGGGGACTCTTTCAATTTGCTTTTGGAAGATTCTGAGGAGGCCCTTCTTGCGAGTGCCGATCCAGATGGCACCTTTTGAGTCTTCCATGAGGGTGGTGACGAGGGTGTTCGTGGGGAGGGTGGCGATGCTGGCTTGGGCGGGGTCTTGAGTCGTGGGTGTTTTTCCTTCGAGTTGGGAGGGAAGGTGAAGAAGCTTGCCTTGATGGGTGACCCAGAGGCCTGAATTCTGAGCTGGGGCGGCTTTTAGGGAGGAGGTGCCGAAGAGGGAGGAGGTGCCGAAGAGGGAGGAGGTGCCGAAGCGGTGGGCGTCTTGAAATTGCTGATCCTTGAAGAGTCTGATTTCGGAGTCGCCAATGAGCCAGGTGTGGCCATCGCGATCATGGATGATTTTAGGTTGGCTTGATTGCGGGACGCCCTGTTCCTGGCCGAGACGAGTCACTTGATCCTTCTCAAGATAGCAAACCCAGTTGGCGTATGAGATCCAGATGCGTCCGCGTGAATCTTCACTCAGGCTATAAACGCGCTTGTTGATGAGCTCATCGGCCTCTGTGAAGGTTTGGAAGGATTTTTTTCCGATGCGGATGATGGGGCCGCGCTCCATACCCATCCAGATCTGGCCGGAGCGATCGAGAGTCATCGCGTGAACTTGGCGACTGGGGAGGTTTGGAATCTCTTGAAGCGGGAGTGGCGAGAAGGTTTTGCCGTTAAAGCGGAAGAGGCCGCTATTTGTGCCAATCCAGAGGTAGCCCTCGGGAGATTGAGTGATGGCTGAGACGCTATTATCTGGGAGGCCATCTTCAGTTTGCCAGACTCGATAAAACCATTTCGCGGAGCTTTGCGGCTCTCCGAGAAGTGGGAGGCAAAGGCAGGAAAAGAGAATGAGGAGGCAAGTGCGCATGGATGATCTGAGCGGGCGTGGGGCTCGCAAGCTAGCAAGGAGGAGGAAGGAACCCAATATCGAATTCTAGGAGTTGGGTGGGGCTTTCCGGTAGCTGACGAGATCGTGTCAAGTTGTTGTAAATTAATACAATCAATCTTCGTCGTGAGAAGTTGCCGACAGGAGAGGGAATATGAATTCTCTGCGGAAGCTGCCCTCCTTCTGTTGATGCGTTTTGCAAATTCTGAGGAGAGGAGACATCTCGTCTCCAGGTGGTCAGTCTAGCGGCCCTCATCAGCTGCTAGTCGAATAAAAAACTAATAAAAACACGATTAATGAAAAATACACATAATCCGATCGCAGTTCTCGCGGCCGTCGCCTCTCTCGGCGCTGGATCCATGCAGGCTGCTGTCATCTACAGTGAGGACTTTGAGTCCACTGGAATCACTGGAACAGCTCGGACTTTCGGTTCGACTTGGGGTAGTACTGGATGGGCTGGCACAAGTGGTGCAGGAACATTTCCGGCCTTCCGTGCGAACCTTCTGGGCAGCGGTTTAGCTGATCCTGCGATCGCGGGAACCATTGGTAATACTTTCGCGAACGTTCGTGAAGTTGTTGAGGTGTCTTTCTTCCTGCCTCTTGCTTACCTCGATAATCATACCTATACTTTCAGCCTCGATAAGCTGCGCCAGCAGACTGCAAACGGAGGTCAAGACCCTGCTTCTGCCGATTTGCTTGCAGTAGGAGCGACCATTTCCTTCACGAATGCTGCGGGTGATGTTTTCGCCTCTCAGGCACTTTCAGCGCACACTCCGTTTGATAGTGTGAGCACTGAGTCTCTCAGCTTTACCACGAGCGGTGGACCTGAAGTTGGTCAGGACATCGTCATCAGGATCGCCAGTACTGATCCAGCTGTGGATGGCCGCTTCGCGCTCGATAACATCGTGCTTGATGAGACTGCTGTCGTCCCAGAGCCCTCTGCTGCTTTACTTGGTGGCCTTGGTCTCTTGAGCTTGCTGCGTCGCCGCCGCTAAGTTCTCCAGAAAAACTTATGGGTAGCGAGGCAAAATCTCGTCCCGTGTGTTTGAAAAATAGATCAAAAGAAATAGCGTTGGAACTTAGTTCCAGCGCTATTTTTTCTTTTTGGAATCGTAGTTTTTCTTCGGCGCTGATTTGTCTCGGAGGCTGCCGCCAGGTTCAAATTCACTGAGAAATTTGTGATCTTTTTTAGAGCGTGTCTGATTTTCGATCTGCTTGATGAGCAGGCTACCGACCGTTCTGCCCATAATTCTACTGTTAAAATTGTAGTGAGAAAGGGGAGGGACGGTTTTGTCCAAAATGGGGTCATCCCATCCCACGAGGATGTCGACCTGGCCGGGCACTGAAATCCCTGCTTTACTGAGGTGGCAAAGGACGGTGACGGCGTCTTCTGGACAAGTCATGTAAAAGGCGCTTGGCGCAGGACTATTGGCGAGTGTGGAGCTCACTGCGCGGCAGATGGCGCTCGGACGGGCGCTGTAATTGACAATGTTAACATCTGCTCCGAGTGCACGCCCGCATTTTTCAAAAGTGAGAGCGGATTTCTTGTCATTCAAGCTGGTTTCACTGGCAACAAGAGCAATAATCTGGCGATGGCCGCGCGCGACAAGAAGACCTGCTGCGTGGGTGGCAGTCGCCTCGCTATCTGGTTTCACGGATGGAAGGCTGATGTTCTCATAGGCTTGCCCCACGACGACGCATGGGACCCCACTTTCTTGGAACCAACGCTGCATTTGTTCAGTTGAGAAGGTTAAGATCCAGCCAGCGGTGTCTGGAAGTTGGAGAAGCTGTTCGAGTTCCTTCGGTTGATGATAGCTGAAGAGTTGGGGACGGTTCTCGCATTCGATCCTCATCTTCCGAGAGGCGAGCCGAAGGGTGATTTCTTCCAAGAGGGAATGATAGATCGCTCCCATCTCACTCGCTTGGCAGGGGAGTAAAACGCGAATGACGGACCCTGGTTCTTTTGCTTTGCTCTTTTTAATGAGCTTGGAGTTGATACGACGCCGGGAACCTCTCCCTGAGCTGAGAATTAAGCCTTCTTCTGTGAGTTCGAGGAGCGCGCGCCGAAGGGTGACTCGGCTGACTTGAAGCT
>CALDZJ010000021.1 GCA_937944055.1 uncultured Verrucomicrobiales bacterium
TGAGCCAATCGACTCACGAGTCAGACAATCCCGAGAAGCGAGGGGGCAACTTGGAGACGAGCAAAGCGAGTTCTAGGTTGCTCGAAGTCAGAGCAAAAAGAAATCCCCCCGAGCTGGAGGGATTAGAATGCGAAGTGAGGAAGGCTCCCCTACATCAGGCGGTCTGTGGAGGTTATTTGGCGGAGGATCTCGTTTGAGTCAAAAACTCCGAACGATTTTCGATATCGGTGAATTCGCCATTCTCAATTTCCTGAAATCCTTGAGTGACCTCACTCTTCAAAAAGCTCTTTCATAGTTCGAGCCAGTAGCGGGCAGATTTCTTGTCGCCGGTCTTACGAAAGGCACCCATCTCAACGAAACGGTTCAAGTCTCGGGTTGCCGTCGCCGGAGAGGTTTGCGTGATACTGAGATAATTCGAAGCACTGAGCCCTCCTGTGAATCCTTCGATTCCTTCTTTTAAAATACGAGCAACGACCTTTTTCTGCCGTTCATTGAACTTGTCTCCATACCGCTGATAGAATTTACCCTTCTTCACAACGAATTCGATGGTCGCAAGGCTATGCTGTTGAGCTTTCAGCAGAGTAGAAACGAAGTAGTCAATCCAGTGATTGATCTCATTGTGTTTGTTCGCTCTCTCAAGTGCATCGTAGTAGGCTTTCCGCTCTTTCTCAATGGCAGCAGAAAGCGAGATGATCGCGGGCTTTTTCAACGACTTGGAGAGGGAATACTCCACAAGGGCGCGCCCGACCCGACCATTTCCATCAGGAAAGGGATGGATACTCTCAAACCAGAGGTGCGTGATTGCTGCGAGTGTCAATGGCTCGGGTGTCCTTTCATGATGTGCTTGATTGAACCAGGCAATGAACTGATCCATTTCGTGAGAAACGGAGTCGCTGGGTGGAGCCTCAAAATGCACCTTGGGCCGATACAGTGCTCCAGAAACGACTTGGATTGGCTCGGGATGCGTTCGATAAGCTCCAGCATCTTCATGCTGGGGAGTCTCCGAAAGGAGGTTCTTGTGCCATCGGTGGAGAAGCTCATTGCTGAGAGACTCTTCCCAAGAGAAGTAGACATCCATCATCATGCGGCTGATTCCCTCTTCGTAGGGCTTGTGATGACCGGAATCATGCTGAAGGCCGAACTCCCTTCGAATGGAGGATTGGATGCTGTCTCGATCTAGGTCTTCGCCTTCGATCCGCGAAGTGAGGAGCGATTCTTCCGCAATCAATTCAACGCGCAGCTGGCTTTGATCCTCGTCAGAAAGATGCTGAAGAGTGCCTTGCATCTGGCCAGAAAGGACTAAGAATTCGGCTTCAGAAGCGCGAAAAAACTGAGTGTTGTAGGTGAAATTCGGCCAGTCGTCTTTTTGCCAGTTCCAGTGCATGAGGGATAAATTAGGGTCTTAAGGCTCAAATTATAGTGATTTCTGAGGAATAACAATGCGAGAATCTTGCCAAAATCGCTGGATCGCTCAAATTTGAGTCGGTTATGAGGGATAAACAGTTATTTTATCCCTCACGAGAGTTTGCTCACGAGTGCCTCTTTCTGACGATTCGCTCGGAGAGCTGGAAATGGATTTCAGAGATTCTCCCTCTCGGCAATCCAGTCAAAAAAGAGATCTCTCAGATGTCATTCGCACTCGGAGGGGGTGATATCCGGATCGAGTCACAATTCTTCGCTAAAGGCCAGTTTTTGACCATAGAGAGCCTCTTTTGAGAGCGAATCGAGATGAGTTTGCACGGCTTGGCGAGATTCCTCTCGGCGATGCCGTTGTTCAGCCATCTTTTTCTCTGATTCTTGGTATTCAGCCTCTTGGCTAGCTCGTTTCTGTTCTCGCGCCTCGAGCTTCTTCTGTTCTTGGTCAGCAATAATCTGCTCGATCGGATTCTCAGGAGTGGTCACTAAGCGGAAAAGGTAACCTCCGACGTTTCTCGTAATTGAGCCTGATTGGATCTTCTCATCGAGGAGCGAAAGCTTCTCGGAAAGGTGACGTTCACCGAACTTCCCTAGCCATGCTGCGGCGACTCCTTCACCGATCCCAAATTCGACACAGCGTTGAACGAGTGGGTTTTCGGTTGCCTTGGCGAGTTCTTCTCGGTCTTCCGTTCATGGGAGCTGAAGCTGATCGTATTTGGGATTAGCCTTCACTTCGAATTGCACACCGATGATTTTCCTTCCTTCGCGATGAGCGATGAGCTGGAGCTGAATATCGGAGACTTCATTACACTCCTGCATGGCAGGTTTGAGGATGCGTTGGTTCAATTTTGAAAAGGTTGCATAGAGCTTCTTTTCGCTCACACCGAGGAGGGCGCGGACGAAATACAAGTCCCATACCGGGGTGAGTCAGGGAAAGGTTCCTTTCTCTTTGTAGCGGATGGTGGCCTGATAAATGATACGGGTAAAGCGACTGGTGAAACGCCTTTGCGCGGCCATGTTCACTGCTCCCCAGACTTTCGGGTCGTAATACATCTGGCCAATTTTCTTAACGATGGAGACTTTGAACGTGTCCTTCCTCGGGATGATCTCAACCTCGGAGAGGTGAGAAAAGACTCACCAACTCTCCTCCTTCCCATCCTTATCAGGTCGAATCCATTCGATCTCCTTTGTCACCAGTGACTTCAAACCTCGCTTGAGCGGGTCGAGATCATTGGAGCGGTAATCGATCAAGGACTTGAAATATGACCAAGAGAACTCGAAATCAGTTTCGTCCTCCAGCATCGGATAGACGCTGTAGATGATGTGATCGAAGATCTGCCCTTCTAAGAGAGTGAGGTTTCACTGGGTCTGTATAAGCATCGGCGGCTTGCGGAGAATCTGAACGTCTTTTTCAGCGGAAGTCATCTGGCACGATAAAAATAATTCCCATTCTACAGAAAAAATGACCGTGTCAAAATTTCGTGGTCATCTTTGCGATGGCAGAAAAGTGACCCTCTACAGGTTGAGAATTGGAAAACGAGACATGGTGAGTGCCAGGTTTTCGCACAAACAAGGGCTTCTCCTCAAAATGGATGAGAGAGAACCCGTGGAGGGTCATCTTTCGACCTGTAAAAGGTCACAATTGAACCCGTAGAAGGTCACAGTTCGACCCGTGAAGGGTCATCATAGAGGCGAGTTTGTCGCATGAGGACGCTCTCCCTCTATCCGGTAATAACTTAAATATTCTAAATTCTCTAACAAGAGAGATTGGAAAATAGATAAGACAGGAAAAGGGCCGGGACACTTCCCTAACGGTTTCTGCCTTCCATATCGCGCTCTTGTTTGCGCTCTTGCTCAAGTTCTCTTTCCGCTTCGTGCTGGATTTCCTGTGCGAGCTGGCGGATGCGTTCGAGGTGCTGCTTTTCAGGCGGAGCATCGAAGCCGCGAGCCATATTGGTGAGGTCTTTGTCGTCGAATGTTTTTTGTTTAGGCATCGTATTCGTCGGTTTGGGAGTTGAGTTCGAGGCGCTCAAGGCATTCGGCCTTGAGGCGGGTGAGTTTGTCGTGAGCAGTGGATTTTGAGACACCGAGGCGTTCGGAAATTTGAACCATGGTGTAGCCATATCGCTCGTGCAGCCAAAAGATCTGTCGGGCGATTTCCTCGTATTCATCGGGGTGAAAGAGATCCCAAAAACGTTCGAAGAGTTCGGAGTCTGCTTCGTAAGAGCTGGGCTCGCTAGCCTCTGGCATCAGCACAGCTTCAGGAAGCTCATCGGTAAAGGTAAGATTGGGGCGGCGCTGGGTGTGCTTCCGGTAGTAGTCGATGAAGACTTGCTTGGCCTTATGATAAAGAAGGCGTTTCTGCTGCATGGCCTCGATGGTGAACTTGCGGAAAACGTAAGCCCAGAAGGTCTGAGCTAGGTCTTCGGCGATTCCCCAATCATTACAGCGGCTGTAGAGATAGTGGAGGATGGCTCCACTGTGCTCGACGATGACTTCGTCGAATATCTCAGCTCGGGATTGTGTATGGACTGGCATATGGTCGTGAACGGAACGGGGTTACGAGGGAACGTCGTTACCTCTTCATTCATCAGATACGCATAATTTTGACCGTCATCCGGTGAAGTTCATCTTTCTAATTATTTTTTCTTTGTGCCAAATTTCCGCTTGGGTGGAGCAATAGCCCAGAACTCTGCAGCCTGCTTCGCCGTTCTGGCATTCCTGTAATGTTGCTCGAAAGTTTGGGCGACATTGTGCCCCATATTGGTGAGGACAGTGGCCTTCGCGTCCTTACCTTCCGCTCGGGCCTGGGCTTCAAGATTTGAGCCGTAGGTGTGGCGCGTGATGTCTCGCTCCCAAGTGAGAATGCCGTCGATAAGCGCGTTTTTTCGTTTCCGAATGTTCTTCGGAAGGATTTGGCCGGATGCTTTTTTAAAGGGAGTGAGCCATGCTGTGAGCGTGTCTGAGAGATCGACGAAGCGTTTGGTATCGGTCTTGTTGCCAAAGCCGATGCGAATCCATTTCTCGTCGAAATTGATGTCCTTCCAGTCGAGCTTTGCTAGTTCGGAGTCAGGGCGAAGGCCTGCGAAGAACGCAATGGCGAACCAAGGTGTGAGTTCAGGATCTTCATCGTAGGTTCTCTGAAGGACGTCCCGAGTCTGTTCATTGCCAGCGATGATGACTTCTTTCTTCTTTTGCTTCGCCGGAGGGATGAGCTTCACGGGGTTCTGCGGGTAAACCTTCGCAGCAGAAGGAAGCGAATAGAGTGAGACGAGAAAGGTGCGGAGGTGGTTGAATGATCGCGCTGAGTAGTCGCCAGATTTTCTCCATTTTGGGAGCCATTGCTGCCAGTGATCGGCATCGAGGGTGCTGAGCTGCTCGGCGTGAAAGTCTTCGAGTTGCTTCTTGGCCCAATCGAAGGTGTTGATGTAGCCCTTCGACCAGTCTGCACCCCGTGCTTCCCGATAGGATTCAATGAGTTCAGTGAGACTCATCGAGACGGTCGTCTTATCGAGTTGACTGACGAAAGCTGCACAAGCCTCTGCGAGGCCGGAGAATCCATAGATCTGGAAGGTCTCGTCGTAATAGTTGGCCGTTTCAAGGAGCTTATCGTCGAAACGCTTCAGCCTTGGCGAGGCGATGGTCGCCGCAAGCTTGGCGCGATGATCCTCTGCAGCGGCCTTGGTATCGAACTTGAGGCGTTGTCGCTTGCCCGTGGGGGACGTCTTGGCAGAGACGTTGAGAATCCACTGACGGCTCCCTTTTGGCTTGGTGATATCCAGTTTTCCGGCTGCAGGCATGAGCCCAGATTAACTGCTATTGGGCACTAAATCCAGATTTATTGGGCACCTAATGGGCATTTATTGGGCACTGAAATCGCGTAAGTTTTGGCTCCAATGCAAGAAAAAGCCCGCTAACTCGTTGAGAATTAGCGGGCGAAAATGGTACGCAGACTGGGACTCGAACCCAGGACCAATTGGTTAAAAGCCAACTGCTCTACCAACTGAGCTATCTGCGCTTTGGGTTGGTTTTTTGCGCTTGCTGGGATGCTTGCGCGGCGGAGCTTTAAGACGAGGGGTGGTTTTTGACAAGTGGAATCTTTCTTCTTTTTTTCTGTCTGAGATTTCACGGACCTGGGCTTGAGCTGCGGATTATCTGGGGAGAGTTGCTCCGGGTTGCGCTCTGGTGATGGGGCGTTTATAGGGTCTCCGTGGACGGGGGATCTCCTAAGGACCTGTGGCGGGCTATGGCCTTGCCTGTGTGGGAACGTGCGCCTGTGGGCTCAGCTCCCCCGCTTTTGTTGGGAGATTGTGATGGAGCGGCAGAGGGCTATTTGATCGCGGCATTGCTGAAGCGGAGGGCGCAGGAGAATCAGGAGGGGCAGGAGGAGAATCGAGGGCGGGTGTGGGTCTTTACTCCGCATGCTCGGCGGAGGGATCAGTTGGCGGAGGAGTTGGCTTTTTGGAAGTGTCCAGCGCTGGTGTTGGCGGAGCCTACGGTGGTGATCGAGCAGGAGCTGGCGGATCCGGATCGGGAGGCGGAGCGAGTGGCGACGCTGCACCGGATCGCGCAATCGCCGGGGGTGCCGGTGGTTTTATCCCGATCGTCATGGGAGGCAGGCGCTCCGGATCTGGGGGCGATGGGCGAGCTGGAGCTGGTGCTCGAGCTGGGGCAAGAGCGGGATCCGGAGGAGCTGATTTCTTGGCTGTTGGAACGGGGCTATGAGGAGCATCCCCAACTTTTCCAACGCGGGCAGTTTGCGCGGCGCGGGGGGATTTTAGATTTTTTCCCTCCTCAGATGGCGAACCCGCTGAGGGTGGAGTTTTTTGGGGATGAGATCGAGTCGTTGCGCGAGTTTAGTGTGGAGACGCAGACGACGACTCGGAAACTGGAGGCGGTGGAGGTGACGCGGGAGGCGAGCGCGGCGGGACCTGCGCTTTCGACTTGGTTGAGGGAGGGTGATGTGATGGTGGCGGTGGATGAGGATGATCGTAAAATCGCTCATTATTTGATCGATCAGACGCCGAATGGGAATTGGGATGCGGGGTTTTACCCCTCCCCTGCGGCGGGGTTCGAGGCAGGTGATTTTGTGGTCACGGATTCAAGCCGGAGCTTGTTTTTAGAGCAGTTGGAGGATTGGGCTAAGGCGGGCTATCAGATTGGCTTGGTGGCGCCGAGCAAGGCGGAGAGAAATCGGTTTTTAGAAATTCTGGAACGTGATGAGGGGGAGTTTACTTGTGTGGAGGGACGCTTGGCGAGGGGCTTTGTGGCACCAAGTCTTAGGCTTGCCGTACTTTCGACCTTGGAGATTTTTGGGCGTCAACATCTTCCGGGAACGCGGGGTAAGGAGAGGCTGGCGCATCAACGTAATGCGGCGGCGGTGGCGGGGGTGCATGAGTTAAATGAGGGGGAGTTCGTGGTGCATGCGGATTACGGAATTGGGGAATTTATTGGGCTGGTGGATGGGGCGGAAGGCCAGGAGGAGCTAGGGATCGAGTATCAGGATGGGGCGACGCTGCATGTGCCGATTGATCAGAGCCATTTGCTGTCCCGTTATGTGGGGATCGGCGGAGGGAGGCCAAAGGCGAATAAGCTGGGCGACCGGAAGTGGAAAAAAGCGCGGGTGGTGGCGGAAGCGGCGGTGATGGATTATGCGGCGCATCTCTTACGCTTGCAGGCGGAGCGGGATGCGAAGGCGGGGCTCGCGCATGCCCCGGATGGGAGATGGATGCAGGAGTTTGAGGCGGCTTTTCCATTTACGGAGACGCCAGATCAGCGGAGAGCGATCGAGGACACGAAGGTGGATATGGAGTCTCCTCGGCCGATGGACCGCTTGATTTGTGGCGATGTGGGCTTTGGAAAAACCGAGGTGGCGATCCGGGCTGCTTTTAAGGCGGTGACGGGTGGGAGGCAGGTGGCGATCTTGGCTCCCACAACGGTGCTGGCTGAGCAACATTGGCGGACCTTTAAGGCGCGGATGAGTGATTATCCGCTGGAGATCCGGCTGCTGAGCCGCTTGCAGTCGCCCGCGGAGGCGCGGGATACGCTGGAGGGGCTGCGCGAGGGACGGGTCGATATTGTTATCGGAACGCATCGTCTCCTTTCAGCTGGGGTGGAGTATGCTAAGATTGGGCTCTTGGTGGTGGATGAGGAGCAGCGCTTCGGGGTGCGACATAAGGAATTATTAAAGGAGCGTTTCCGCTTGATCGATGTCTTGACGCTTTCGGCGACGCCGATCCCTAGGACTCTTTATCTTTCTCTGATGGGGGCGCGGGATATGTCGACCATTGACACTCCCCCGCCCAATCGCTTGCCGGTGCAGACCTCGATCTGTGCGTATGATGAGCGCCTGATCCGCAATGCGATCCGGAGGGAGCTCACGCGCGGCGGGCAGGTCTTTTTCCTCCATAATCGGGTGGGAACGATTGAGGGCATGAAGGAGAAGATTGAGAGGCTGGTGCCGGAGGCACGGGTGGTGATCGGCCATGGGCAGATGGATCGGGAGGATTTAGAGAGGGTGATGCATCAGTTTGTGGATGGCCAAGCGGATGTCTTATTGGCGACGACCATCATCGAGAGCGGGATCGATATTCCGAATGCCAATACGATTCTGATTGATCGTGCCGATCGCTTTGGACTGGCGGATCTCTATCAACTCCGGGGCCGAGTGGGGCGTGCGGGACGGCGGGCCTATGCGATCTTGCTTTTACCGGGCGATCTCATCGCGGGGGGGGATGCTAAGAAGCGCTTGAGTGCGATCAAGCAGTATACGGAGCTGGGATCTGGCTTTAAGATTGCGATGAGGGATTTAGAAATCCGGGGAGCTGGCAGCTTACTGGGGACGAAGCAATCTGGTCACATCGCGGCGGTGGGCTTTGAGCTTTATTGCCAACTTCTTCAGACTTCGGTGGAGCAATTGCAGGGGAAAAACCCGATGCAGCGGGCTGATGCGCAGGTGCGGATCGATTTTCTGGTCTATTCTGAGACTATCTGGGATGGGGAGGGAGCTCCGAAAAAGATCCCGGCTTATTTTCCGCGCAGCTACGGACCTGATCCAGAAATGCGGGTGGCGGCGTATCGGCAGTTGGCGTCTGCGCGCAGTGAGAAGGAGCTACGCGAGATTGAGAAAGATTGGCGGGATCGCTTCGGCCGGATCCCGGATCCAGTGGCCCATTTGATTACTACGAACCGATTGCGGGTGATCGCTTCTGCGAAGGGCGTGCAGATGGTGGAAATCAAGAATGATCGCCTGATGTTACAGCGGAATGGGGAGTATATTCTCCCACCTGGTGGTAAGTTTCCCCGCTTGAGTTCCCGAAAAATTCCAGATAAACTTTCTGAAGCACTTCATCTCCTGCAAACTCTCTAAAAACCCCACATCAAAATGAAAGACCGTTTCCCAATGGCCTCGATGGCTCTGGCCATGGGCCTGTTTTCCCTTGGCTCCGTTTTACCGGCAGCCGCGCAAGTGCAAGAGACTGCCAGTAAGAAAAGCAAGGCAGGCAGCCAGGCTGGCGCAGTGCGCGCTAAGTCTGGGCCGATCCGTGTGAATGGGGTGGCTGCGAAGGTGAATGGTGATGTCATCACGCTCAATGAATTGATGATTAAAGTGGCGCCATTGCAGTCGGTTTTAATGACCCGCTTTCCACGGCGCGGACCGGTCTATGAAAGGCAGCTGAGTGAATTACGGACGGAGATTCTCGATGATTTGATCGACCGGACGATCATCTTTACCGAGTTTAAAGATCGCGTGAAGGCCTTTCCGGATCGCGAGATCGAGGCGGAAGTGACACAGATTGTGAAGCGGAACTTCGATGGTGATGAGGAGCTTTTCCGGAAGTATCTCAAGGCGACAAACCTGACACGTAGCCAATTTAAAGAACAGCAGCGGAAGGAGCTCTTGGTGAAGATCGTGCGCTCGCAGCAGTTCGGCGATGTTCCCCCACCGAAGGAAGAGGAACTGCGCAAGGAGTATAAAAAATGGGCGGTCGATAATCGTGAGCGGCAGAAAGATGTGGGAACTTATAAACGGATTTACCTACGGAAGGACCTCGGCGATGGCTCCGAGGCGCAGCTAAAACTTGCTGAAGATATTTCAAAAAAACTGGCCGCTGGAGCGAAATTTGAAGAAATGGCGATGAAATACTCGAATGATGCGAAGGCGGAAGATGGCGGGCTTTGGAAAGAAATTCCCCGCACCGATCTGAATCGGGAATTCGGCATCCTCCTCTTCGAGACCGAGACGAATGAGGTGATGGGACCTCTTGAGGATAACTTCGGGTATAATCTCATTCAGGTGACGGAGCGTAAACTCGGCCCTCCTGAGAAAAGCTACGAGGAGGCGAAGGATCTGATGCGGCGGATCATCGACACTGAGAAGAAGAAGGCGAACTTCGAGAAATGGATGAAGAAAATGCGCTCTCGCGCGGTCATCCAAAAAATGATCCAGTAAGCAAATGCAAACAGCGGTTTATGCGGGGAGCTTTGACCCCCCTACCAATGGTCATTTATGGATGATCCGTCAGGGGCTGGAGTTGTTTGATCGCTTAGTGGTCGCAATCGGCCAAAACCCATCAAAGAAATACACCTTCAACACGGAGGAGCGGCTGGAACTCTTGCATGCCTCGGTCCCTTCTTGTGAGCGCCTCACGATCACTCACTTCGATAACCGCTACCTCGTGGACTACGCGAAAAAGGTGGATGCGCAGTTCATCCTCCGGGGCATCCGCTCGCCGGCTGACTATGAATATGAGCGGGTGATGCGCCACATCAATGGGGACATGGCGCCGGATATTAATACGATTTTTCTGATGCCTCCGCGCGATAAGGCGGAGCTTTCGTCTAGCATGGTAATGGGCTTGATCGGCCCTGCGGGCTGGCAAAAAACGGTGCGCCGCTATGTCCCCTCCCCCGTATTCGAGGCGCTAGAGGAGAAGCACTCCACCGAGGCGGAGGACTAAGGGTTTAAAAGAACATGAGCACGCTTGCCATCGCACTGGGGGTCTTTGTTCTCTATTTTATCGCCTACCATAGTTATGGAAAATGGCTCGGACAGAAGCTCTTCCGTCTAGATCCGGAGGCGGAGGTCCCCTCTCGTGAGCTAGAAGATGGCATCGACTTTGTCCCGAGTGATAAGAAGGTCATCTTCGGCCATCATTTCACCTCGATTGCGGGAACTGGCCCGATTGTGGGGCCTGCGGTCGCCGTAATCTGGGGCTGGGTCCCGGCGCTGATCTGGGTGCTGCTCGGGTCGATCTTGATTGGGGCGGTGCATGACCTTGGTTCATTGGTCGTCTCTCTGCGGAATAAGGGCCAAACGGTAGGAGAAATCGCAGGGCGCGTGATTACAAAACGGACCCGCCTGCTCTTTCTTACGATTCTTTTCCTCGCTCTCACGATTGTCCTTGCGGTCTTTGGGCTGGTAATTGCGGCGGTCTTTAAAATGTATCCGCAGTCCATCTTCCCCTGCCTTTTACAAATCCCCCTTGCCATCGGAATCGGCTTAGGGATCCACCGCAGGGGAATGAATCTTCTTCTCCCCTCTCTCCTCGTGCTGGCGCTGATGATGCTGTCGGTGCGCTTTGGTAATCAAGGGCTCCTAGGTGAGTTTAATGCGGCGCTGGCTTCTTGGGAGATTTTAGACTGGTGCGCGGCTCTGCTGGCTTACTGTGTGGTGGCCTCGATCTTGCCGGTGTGGACGCTCTTGCAGCCCCGAGATTACATTAACTCCTTACAGCTCTTTGTCACGCTAGGCTTGGTGGTGCTAGGCCTCGTGGTGGCGGCAATCCTTGGGGGAGCTCCACTCGCGGGTGAGGCGCGGCCTGCCCTAGAAATCGTGGCACCAGCCTTCAATTGGTCACCGAAGGATGCGCCTGCGATCTTTCCCTTCCTCTTTATCACGATTGCTTGCGGGGCGATTTCAGGCTTCCACTGTCTGGTCTCTTCTGGGACTTCATCGAAGCAGCTTAAGTGCGAGACTGATGCGCAGTTCATCGGCTATGGGGCGATGTTGACAGAGGGCTTTTTAGCGGTGCTTGTCATTTTAGCCTGTGTCGCTGGGCTGGGGTTAGGCACCACGCTTGGGGCCGATTTCTTCGTCGGTGAAGCGGCGTATCAGGCGCGCTATCATTCATGGGGAGCGGCGAGTGGGCTGGGGGCGAAGCTCGGAGCCTTTGTCGATGGCAGCGCTAATTTTTTAAAAGCCCTCGGCTTGAGTGCGGAATTTTCCGTGGCTTTAATGGGCGTTTTTGTGGCCTCCTTCGCTGCGACGACACTGGATACGGCCTGCCGCCTACAACGCTACGTGGTGCAAGAACTGGCGACTTCTCTGAGTAGAGAGCGCGGACAACAAAAGGGAAATGGGCTGCTGAATTTGTTCACGAATCGTTATGCTGCGACTTTGCTGGCGGTGTTATTTGCCTATCTCGTTGCGCGTCTTCCGGATGCTCCGGGTGGAGTCCCAGGGAAAGGCGGTTTAATTTTATGGCCTATTTTCGGAGCGATTAACCAACTCCTAGCGGGGCTGGCTTTTCTCGTAATCACCTTTTGGCTGCGGCGACGTGGGCTCCCCTTTGTCTTCGCTCTGATTCCGGGGATCATCATGCTGCTTCTGCCGGGAATTGCGATGACGATGAAGCTGCGTAGTTTCGCGGAGAGCGGGAACTGGCTGCTCTTTGGCTTTGGCTTTTTTACGATTCTCGTTGAGCTTTGGATCATCGCCGAGGCGGCCTCCGTTTGGAAAAAGAGCCGAGGAGTCCTAGAGAGAAATCTCTGAGAAGATCCGGAGAGAAGTTCGCTAAAGAACTAGCCGAAGATTGAAGTGAGCGGCTTACCGAGCTCCGCATCTGCTCCTGCCATGCGGAAGGGACGACCGCTGGGCGAGTTCACGACCTGCTCATGATCAATGCCAAGGGCGTAGCCGATCGTGGCATTAAAATCCTGAAGGGTGACGCCATCTTTCTCGACGCGGTTGCCATGCCGGTCACTCGCTCCGTATTTCTGACCACCGGCGATCCCTCCCCCGGCCATCACGGCCGAGAAGCAAGCTGGGTGATGATCACGCCCAGAGTTATGCTCCTCTACGATCTTGGGAGTCCGGCCAAATTCAGTAGCAATGACCACGAGGGTTTTTTCCAAAAGCCCTCGTTTCTCGAGATCTTGAATGAGAGTTCCGTACGCTTGATCGAGGGTCTTCGCCCGGTTCTCGACGTTCGCAAAATTATCATAATGGGTATCCCAGCCCCCAAGGGAGACCTCGACAAAACGGACCCCTGACTCGACGAGCCGACGCGCAAGGAGGCAGCCTTGGCCGAAGCGGTTTTTGCCATAAGCATTCTGGATTTTTTGAGGCTCTTTCTTGATATCGAAAGCTTTCAGGTCTGAGCTTTGCATCAACTTCACCGCTTCCTCGTAGAGGCTCTCATAGGCTTTTACCGCAGGAGTCTGATACTTTTCGTGGAAGGTTTTATTGAGAGCGTCTGCGATTGCAAGGCGACGCTTAAAGTCATCCTCAGAGACCGTCGAGGCTCGCTCAGAATTCTTAAGCCCTTCATCTGGCCGCCCGAGGGGCACCCCGCCGAATTCCGCTCCGAAGAAGCCCGGAGAAGAAAGGCCCGGGCTGGTATTGGCAGTCACGAAGCCCGGAAGTGTGGCGTTTTTTCTCCCCTTCTGCCGCACCACCCATGCGCCGATGGCCGGGTGCACGATGGTCCCACGTGGCGAGTAACTCCGATGAAGAAGGTACTGCCCCTGACTGTGAGCGCCTTGTTTAGAGGTCATGGAATTAATGACGCAGATGTGCTTGGCAACCTTGGCCGTCTCGGGAAGATACTGAGAAATTTGGAAATTACCGTTGGTATTGATAGACTCCACGGGCCCCTGCACCTCCTTATTTTTCGGCTTGGTGTCGAAGGTGTCTAGGTGACTCATTCCGCCTCCCATATTTAAGAAAATGACATGCTCGGCTTTGGCGCCACCGCGGTGCGACTGGGCAAAAGCGGAGCCCGCAAGACCAGCTCCCAGCATTGGAGCAAGGCTGACCCCTAAATAACTGCGAGCCGCATTGATGAGGAATTGGCGGCGGCCGAGTTCATCGGCTTTCATGAAAGGCTGAGTGTCCATGGTCTGATTGAAGTGGGATAATTAGGGGAGTTGGGCTTATTGAATGAACATGAACTCATGCGTAGAAACGAGAGCTGAGACGAGGTTTTGATAACTTTCACGACTCCCATCAATGACATCTCGCATGAGCATTCTCATCTCGCCGTCCGTGGGAGCACGGCTTAAAATTGCGTAGTAGATATAGCGCGTTTTATCCGCTTCCGTGCTTCCTTTATTCAGTGCCTGGTAAACTGCGGCGCCACGATTCGAGACGACCATTTTCTCCACGTGGCCATTCATGATCTCGAGGATTTGCGCGACATTGGCCTCCGTCGTGGCGGTTCCTATCAACTCACGATCAGACTGGCCAAACTCACGAAGAAAGTGACCAGCCGGAGCGGGGGCAGAAAGCTCGGAAGCCCTAGCAATCCCACGCGCCGGACCGGGGCGTGACTTGGAGGCCATCGTCATATCTTGCGATCCCGTAGCACTACCGCCGCCCGCCTTAAACTCCTCTAACAATTGCTCCACATACGCGCGGTATTTCGCCGGATCCTTGATCGCGACCACCTCACGGGCGAGTTGCGCCATCGTCTTTTTCCCTACGAGGATTGGCTTATCTTTATAGTAAATATGTTCGCTAAACTTACGCTTCGGGAGTTGATCGGGATTTTTGACCACCAAGGTGACGAGTGAGTCCCACATTTGCTCAGCGCTCATGCGTTCTAGCTGCCGACCATTAAAGGCTTGTGGCACCCCGGCTTCAAAGGCCATGGGGTTCGCGGCGAACTGGAAGGTCTTCGTTAGGAGGAGAACATTTTGGAAGGCTTTCAAATCGTAACCCAGCTCGACAATCAAAGCGCTGAGATACTTCGTCAAAGCAGGTGAGGCTGTTTTCTCGGGCTTCACGTATTCATCCACCGGATAGGTCAGAGGGCTGCCCATCACACGCGCCCACATTCGGTTGACCGTGATGTAATCAAAATTGGGGTTTTCAGTCGTCATCCACTTCGCGAATTCGAGGCGCGATTTACCGCTATCTCGCCGATCTGAGGAGCGGACACGCTTTCCAAACTGAGTTCTCGCTCCGATCATTTCACCTGGGTCCCCATCCTTATATTGGTAGTCATTCGGTAGCTTAATACGGCCAGCCCCTTGGTCTTCCAGCGTCCCATAGTGGATGTTGTCGCGCAGCCAGTAGAAGAGATTTCCGAGTTCTGACCTGCGGAAATTAGTCCCCTCATAGGCACGGATCGCTTTGCGCCACACCCCTTGGTTAATCTCGCGCTGACCGTGCGTGAAGGCAGCAAGCTCGAAGAAATCCATGCGCTCCCACTTGTTGGTGGGACTATCGTGGCATTGGGCACATTCCAAACGCTCTCCCGTGAAAATTTGCATCGTGATCGAGAGATTATCCAAAGCCATCCCCTTATCGCGAATGAAGTAGCCCACCGCCTCACTCCCTTTTTCCCAAGCGATCCCTTTTGCGGAAATCAGTTGATGTGCGAACTGGTTCCAAGGGACATTATTGGCGACGGACTCCTGAATGAAGTTCATGTAGGGAGCCGCATAAGATTCCGTCCCCACGGGTCCATCATCCTTGGCACGCAAGAGGTCAAAAACGTAGTTCTGCATGTGACTGCGGTAGCCATCGCTCTTTAAAAGATAGCCGGTCAGTAATTCGCGTTTTTTGGGATCATCAATCTCCAAAAAGCTCGCGGCCTCTTCTAGGGTTGGAATCCGACCTGCCGCGACCAGAAAACTACGGCGGAGGAACGTCGAATCATCTACGACTGCGGGAACGGAAAGCTTCTTTTTTCGAAAAATCTCGGCGACATGTTTATCGATCTGCAAAGCTGCCTTTCGGAGAGCTTCAGGGCTCTTGCGCTTATCGGCAGATTGGGCGACCAAGGCCAAGGGCAAGGAGCCCAGCAAGCTCGTCATAAGCAAGGTGCTTAAAAATCGACTCTTCATCTTTGTTTAAAACGTTTCCCCTGAGAGACTTCTTAGGGACTTTAAAGGAAAAATAGAGATAAGAGAGACTCCTGTCAAATCAGCAGACTTACAAGCGGACAAGCCCCCCTTTTGCCTTAAAACAAGTCCCTCTCAGCGAAGATCACGGGCTCAAAATCCCCTCGATTGAGCGGAAGTAGGAGAGCCACCACTGCCAAGCTCCGAAAACCCAAGTCAGCGCAGCTAAAGCGAGAAATGGTCCGTAGGGTAAGGGTTTCCCAAACCCCACCCTCGCGACCATCGCGGCGATGATCGCGTAAATCGAGCTAGAAAAGATGACAAAAATCACCGCTTGCCAGCCCAAAAAAGCTCCAATCATGCCCAGCAAATGAGGATCGCCCATCCCCATCGCTTCACGAGGAATCGAGACCTTCGTGGCCTTCCCTTCCAATGATTTCAGGGCTTCAATCGACCACTTCTTCTCCTGAATTACGAAATCATCTCGCCGAATCGTGATTTTTTTGGCCGGCTGCCGCTGCCCATCGACCTTAAAGCCATGCCCTTCGATCACGAGTTCATCAGAACTGCGGAAAAATAGATCATCCCAAGAATAAGCCTCATCTCCGAGAACCCAGTGGAGCTGCGGACTCTTCCCAAAACCCTCCTGAAGTCGCCACTCGGTAGCCTCCTCGAGGGTCATTTTTAACCGCCCCCATATCAGCTTACCAAGCATGACCACCAGCCAGAGTGAGCCGAAGCCAACCAAGCAGCCCAGCCCAGCCTTCCGCAGCCCCTCCCAGGGACTGGGTTCAGCACAGGTCGAGTGAGGCGCAGATGCAAGACTCATTCCGCTCAGATCTAAGAGCTGTGGGCAGGACAAACTCCCGAGTAAAGCGAGACCAACTCCCGCAGCGGTCCACGTAATCGGGATGAGCTGATGCTCGGCATCAATGAAAGAAACCGTCACTAAAATCGTGAAAAAAAGAATCGCCAAAATAGCGCTCGGCATGGGGAAAAAAGACCACGCTAGAAAGTAAAGAGCCCCCGTGAGGACCTCCACCATGAGGTAACGCAAGGCAATCGGCGCTGAGCAAGTCCGGCATTTTCCCCGCTGGAGAAGCCAGGTCACAATCGGGAGATTCTGCCAAGCTGGCAGCGTGTTCTTACAATGGGGACAGAATGAGCGCTTCGGATCATAGACCGAAAGCCCGCGCGGTAAGCGATAAATCGCAACGTTTAAAAAAGACCCCACACAGAGCCCGATGAGGACGATTCCCACCCCCATGACCTCGCTGCTCCAAATTTCTTCCACCTTCAAAAACCTTAGCGAGAAAACACGGAGCAATCAAGCCCACGGCAAGAGGATCTCCGCCACTCTTTTTTTACAACACCTTCCCTGAAACTTCTAGGGCAAGTAATAAGGCTTAAGCATCCAGTAACAAATCGGCCCAGTCACCGCGACGTAAAGCCAGAGCGGAAAGACACGGCGCGCAAGTTTCTTATGCTTCACAAAATCCCGTGTCCAAGCGTGAACGAAGCTCATAAGAATCATCGGGAAACTTACGGCAGCTGCTACGATATGCGTGATCAAGATAAGCAAATAAAGAGCTCGCAGCCCACCCACCGCATTTGCCTCCGCAGCATCGATTTCAGAATTCCCATCAATGTCACCAAACTTCGTCTCCGGCATCGTAAAGTGATAAAGAACATAACAGACGAGAAAAACCGTAGAGAGAAGTAAAGCCGCCGTCATACAGCGCTGGTGCGCTCGATATTGCTTACGAACGATGCACCACAGCCCTCCTAGCAAGCAGGCCGCCACGATCGTATTGATTAAGGCCACCACTCCGGGGAGCATTTTAAGATAAGCCTCCACCTCGAGAGGCTGGGTGAACTTATACTCCGAGCGCATCGCCACCACGAGGCTGAGCACCACCACGGTCAAGACCCAGACAAGCCGCTTCAGAATCTTTGCGCGGGCCACCAACACCGGCTCATTGATGAAGGGATGATCACTCATGACTTGGGAGCCTTTAATTCACGCAGCGCTTCTTGGATTTCACTCCTCAATTGCTCGATTGGGATTCCCTCATCCCACTTATGGACCAGAGTATTCCCCCGATACACCTGAATCCCTAAATCATGCGCCCAACGGCCCTTTGAGGCGATTTCCGCTGGCTCAAAACGCTCCAAAATCGTCGTGAAAAACATCTTCTCCGTCATGAAGTCCCAGAGCGTCTCCCGCTCCGCTTTTAGGAACCACCAATTGGCAGGATTCGCGCTCAGTCGGTCCCGCACATCGGCCAATTTTTCCATCGTATCATCCTCCGGATCCACTGAAAAACAGGCCACCATAAAGTCCTCGTTCGACTGAAATTCCTTATAAATCTTTAACAAATGCTTGGCATTACGTTCCGCACACATCGGGCAAGCCGCATAAAACTGCACCGCCAGCCACACCTTATCATGCAGATCAGAAAGCATCACCTTAGACCCATCTTGACGCTCTAGCTCGATGTCTGCTTCCAGCACCGCCATCTCATCGACAACTTCCTTGCCCACACCAGTGGCGGGTGGAGCCTCACGCCGCTTTTCCTTCCTCAAGCCCGATAAAAGGACGGACATTCCTAGAATCAAAATGGAAAGGAGGGCGACCCCCACATAAATTAGCGTAATTTTCTTTTTATCAGTCATTTTTGGCCTTTCTCATCAGGGTTTGCATAGAGGTAGCGGATGGAATCAATGAGCATCGTGCGCAAGAGCGGCGTGCTCATGGGAAGGGGGCGCACCTCATCGGCGGAATGGGTTTCTAAAGCCTTAGCACGCTCCTTTTCATAGCGGTTTACTTTTTCAAAGTCCCACCCTCGGGAAAATCCGGGCCAGCCCCTCACGTGGAGATGTTGGTCCAGCAAGACGATGCGCGAATCGTATTCAAATCCCTCACCCTTCTCTCTCGGCGTGATATTAAAACGCATCTTTGCTTTTAAAAATGATCGCAGGGAGGACTTCCCCTCCTCGTTTGCGACCACCCGCAGGACCTCAGGCTCCGCACCGTACTCAGAAAGGAGAGCACTCATTTTTTCAGGTTCCGTATTTGAGCCATCCAGAACGAAGATCAAAATTCGTGGCTTCTGCGCCGCGTCTTGAAAGGCGGCCATCACCTCCTTCAGCGCAGCCAGCGAGGGCAGGGACTGCTCCTGCGGCCTCATCGAGAGGGTAAGCGCGAGCGTGACGTGCCCCTTAAGTTCCTGCAAGTTTCGCTGCTGTCCATCCGCCGTCAAAAGCTCCACCTCCGGTTCGGTGATCTTGGTCAGGAGGCTCGGACGCGCGCTGTCGTGCGTGCGCTCACGATATTGCAAATAGGCATAATTGAGCAAAAAACCGCTCACGATCATAAAGAGCACGATCTTAAATGCGGTCGCCCGTAACTTCTTCGGGTCCCGCTCGGCGGGCTCTAATTTGCTGACATCCACTGCGGGCGAAAGCTAACTCAACTCCACGTAAAGGCAAGACCGAGCAACACCACAGGGAGATAGATCAAGGTCCCGAAAAAAGCCTTTCGCATCGGGGCCCGCTCGCCCGAGGCCCGATAGGCCAAAATCGGGCGCATCAAATAAACCACCAGAACAGTGTGCGCGACCGCCACTAACCAAGGGAAAAGCCCCGTCGCCGCACCCGCGATGACCAGCCCAATCAAACAGAGAGAAAAGCCGATAAATAGCCGCGCCGTCTTCCCACCAGAGGCATCACCATTCGACCACATTTGATAACCCGCCTCCTCATACTCCTCACGACACAGCCAACTAATCGCGACGAAGTGCGGCAGCTGCCAAAAAAAGAGGAGTGAAAACAGAAACCACCCGCCCCATGCCGCCCAATCGCCCCCTCCTCCGACCCATCCGATCAAGGGAGGAATCGCCCCAGGAATCGCCCCCACCAAGGTATTAGCCCAGTGCCATTTCTTCATAGGCGTATAGATAAACACGTAAATTCCAATCGTCACCGCCGCCAACAAAGCAGCCACCCCATTAACCATCGTCTGCAAATGAATCACCCCGAAGGCCGCTAAACCCCAGCCAATCGCGAAGGCCTTGATGACCCCCATCCGCCGTGATGGCAGAGGCCGGTCCGAAGTCCGCGCCATGCGCGCATCATCCTCGATCTCCATCAGCTGATTAAAGGCAGCCGAGCCGAAGGCCGCAGCCGCCGTCCCGATTAAAGTGTGCAGCAAAAGCCAGCCTTTACCACTCATGCCACCCTCCCCTTGCGCCGCCAAGAAAAAGCCAAAAAGCGTCGTCACCAAGACAAAGGTATTCAGTCGCAACTTCGTAAGAACTTGAAGATCCTTACTGAAACTCGGCAGATTAGACGGCGCGGCAGATGATTCTTTCTCGGACAAGGTGGCGCAGTGTGACCTCACCCAGCCCTTCCCGCAATAGCGACTGTTCCAGAATCGTCATTTTTCCTTTCCGTCCACGCTGAGATTAAGGAAAGTCTCCCTCCAAATGAGCAACAAGGACCAATATCAACGCGAGCTCGACGTCATCGAGGAAGTGAAAGACAAGGGCCCCTTGGGGAAATTCCTCGGCTACGCGAAGATCTCGGGCCCCGGCTGGCTCCAAGGCGCCATCACCCTCGGCAGTGGTTCGCTCGCCGGAGCGCTCTACCTTGGAGTCGTCTCCGGAAATAGCCTTCTCTGGGTCCAGCCCCTCGCCATGATCTGCGGCATTATCATGCTCTCAGCCATCGCCTATGTCACCCTCTCCACCCAGCAAAGGCCCCTGCGTTTGATCAACCAACACCTCCACCCGCTTCTCGGCTGGTCTTGGCTCATCGCTACCATCATGGCCAACATCGTCTGGACCATGCCCCAATTTTCTCTCGGCACCGCCGCGATCCAACAAAACCTCCTCGGGGCAGAACGCTTTCAGTGGCCCATCATCTTCAGCCTTTTCGGCATCGGCCTCTACGTGAACTACCTCTACCAGGCCGAGGGCGGCGGAGCCAAACTCTTCGACCGGATTATCAAGGTCATGGTTGGACTCATCATGCTCTCCTTTATCGCCGTGGTGGGCTCTCTCGTCTTCTCAGGCAAGCTCGACTTCGGCGGGATCCTTGCAGGCTTCATTCCTGACCTCTCACTCCTCAGCTCTCCCGCCTCCACCTTCGCGGAGGACATCGCAGCCTCCTCCGATCCAGCATGGTGGACCAAGCACATTTCAGACACTCAGAAGTCTAAAATCTTCGCCGCCTTTGGCACCGCCGTCGGGATTAACATGACCTTCCTCCTTCCCTACACCCTCCTAAAAAAGAAATGGGGCGCAAAACATCGCGGCCTCTCAATCACCGACCTCTCGATCGGCCTCTTCGTTCCTTTTTTCCTCGCCACCGCCTGTGTCGTCATCGCATCCGCATCCTCCTTTCATGGGAAATCAGCCGATGTCGATCCCCTGAAAACCTACCCCACTCTCGCAAAAATGGAGAGCGTCGCCTCCCTCCTCAAGGACCTCCCCGCGGAAACTCAAGAGGACCTCGCAGCAAGGAACGCCGTGATCGCCTCCGCCCCAGACCTGAAAGACGCTGACTACAAACTCGCCTCGATGTTACACTCGCGCGATGCCGATGCTCTCGCCATCACCTTAAAACCCTTCACCGGCGAGGTCATCGGCCAAAAGGTCTTCGGAGTCGGAGTCCTCGGCATGGCCATTTCCACCATCATCATCCTCATGCTCATTAACGGCCTCGCCTTCCAAGAACTTTTCGCTGAAGCGATGGGCTCCAAGCCCGCCTACTTCCTCGGTTGCACCATCTCAGGGCTCTCCGGCTGCCTCTTCCCCTTCTTTTGGTCTGGCGAAAGTAAAGCCGCCCTCGCCATCCCCACTTCCGTGATCGGAGGCTCACTCATCCCCATCGCCTATTTCACCTTCTTCCTACTCATGAACTCGAAGAAAGTGCTCGGCGACAAGCGCCCAGAAGGCCGCGCACGCCTCATTTGGAACAGCCTCATGATCTTTGCCACCACCGTCGCCACCGTCGGCACTTACTGGGCCACCTCTGCCAAAAAATTCGGAAACTTCCCCGCTGGCACGGTGGGCATGGCCTTCCTACTCCTCCTCTTCATCGTCGGCACGCTCTCCTTCATCGCAAAGGAAAGAAAAGCCTAAAAAAATACCGACCCCGAGCAAAAGCTCCAAGGCCGGTATTTGTGAAGATCAGATCGATTCTCCGCGTGCTCTCGTTTGCTCCGCGTGCTCTAGTTTGATGCAGGACCCTCCCACACTTGGAAGAACTGACGCTCTATCCCATTCACAGGAGCCACCGAAAGAGGTCCACTGCTTGTGAAATCAGAACCACTGATGGGGATCCATTGCCGTAAATTAGTCGACGAGCGGATGTGGAATGTTTGGGCCCCAGCTCCGGGAACATTTGCCACTGAGAGCTCTGCCATGTTATCCACAACATCCACCGAGAGGATTTCAAGAGTCAGGTCTCCGGTTTCTTCAACTGATGATAAGGGAGTGAAGGTGAAGCTCATGTTCGTGAGATTAGCCGACTGACCACCAAAGCCCGAACGCATGCGCACCTCGTCAAAGGAGATTGGCCCCACGAAAATCGCCTCCTGGCCGCGGAAAGTCACCGTAAGGGTATCATCCCCACCGGCAAGCATGTCCATCCGCACCGTGAAGCTCTCAGGAGCTGAAGTCTCAACCGGGACCGTGTTTCCATCAGTATCAAGAAGCTCAACCGCTCCGACACCCGGAGCACCAAAGACAGTCCAAGTGGTATCAAAGAAGTTGTTACCGACCCCGAAGCCTTCCTCGCCATCATTGTAAACTTCTAGCAACGTGAAGCCACCATCACCAGAATCATTGGCTAAACTGACAAACTCTAGGTCAAAGCTGTATTCAATTCTCCCTTCCAGAGTGTCATCAATCTCCTGACCGATCAGGCCGACGATGCTACCAGAGTCGATCAAGAGAGTTCCTAATCCACCTCCTTCGACATTGAGTTGATCACGCGGAGTGAACGTAGAGAGAGGACGCTCGCTGCTCAGCAAGGGATCAGTCCCACTGGATACCTCTAAGAAATCGCTCACCAAATCATCATCACTATCGAAGCGATTGGGATCACTTCCATAAACATTCACTTCCTCCCCATCCGTTAAGAGGTCGGAATCTGAATCAGCATTCAGCGGGGAACTTAAAGTGGTATTCACCTCCTCGCCATCGCTCAGTTCATCACCATCGCTATCAGCGAGCACAGGATCTGTTCCCTCCTCAAACTCTAAATGATCATCCAAGCCGTCATTATCAAAATCAGAGAAAGTTGGGATATCATTCGGACCTCTCACATCTGCGAGGGTCAGTGAACCTGGCGGATTCTGAAGAGCATCTGCATCAATGATCAGTTGCTCAAAAAAATCGGGTAATCCATCTCCATCGGAGTCCAAAACTCCAGAGGAGACCTCCACTGACATGTCAGTGAAGTTGGCAATTTGACCGGTATTGCCAGAGCGGACCCGAAATTCATCAAAAGAGATCGGGCCAACGAAGCTATTCTCTTCTCCTCGGAAGAGGATCGTAGCAGTGTCATCTCCACCGGCTACCATCGTAAAAGTAAGAGTGAAGGTTTCAGGAGCGTTCGTTTCCAGCATTCCGGGCAGTCCGTCAGAATCAAAGACGAAAAAGTTAAACCCATTTGCGGTATCAGGACGCCCGTAGCCACTCCAGACAGTCGATGTCCAGTGATCACCGACTCCCATCTGAACATCACCATCAAGATAGGTCTCAAACCCAGTGAAACCGAACTCACCGGTTCCATTTGCGAGTCCCGTAAACTCGATTGTAAAATTACAGACGACGGTGCCGGTAAAATTATCGTCAATCGGGAATCCGGCTTCTTCGAGAAGCTCCTCAGGGGTGACGATCGTGATCCCAGCACCTCCACCTTCGACTCCGAATTGATCCGGAATATCGATAATTGCTTGGGAGGAGACGACTGATGCGAGTAGGGCGGTAAAACTGAGGGAATTGAATTTCATAAATTTCATAAAAGGGGGCGGAAAAGTATTTCTGTCTTAAAAAAAAAGAAAGCAGGGCCATCACGGTGATAGGCCCTGCTGCTGAATGGGAAGGTCTAGCGACGGCGCTTGCCCAAAAGCAGCGCACTCATTCCAAGCAAAATAACGGAACTAGGCTCAGGAACTGGCAGAACGGCATTCTGGAAATCGTCCGCGACGACTAAGTTCTCGAGAGTCGTTTGACCGGTCCCGTTTCCAGCTCTGTGTCGAAGTTGCGTGATTGTTCCAAGGTTGATATTGGTGACCTGAGTCGCGGGAAATGCGCCGTCAGTCACCGCTGGGTCTACCCATAGCTGCCAAGAATCTAATCCAGTGGCGACATCGATCGTGACAGAAGCCACAAGCCGAACGGTCTCGCCGACAACGTAGAGCTGCCCAGTGCTACCCGCGACAGTTCCTCCAGTTCCACCACCGTAGTCGAGGTCGAACCAGCCATTGCCGAGGATGAAGTTACTCTGTCCATCCCCTCCGGTGCTATCGAACTGCAAGCCGCCAAAGAAGCCGCCTGCACCCGTTTCACCAGCGTTGTTATCGATCGTCCAATCCCAACCAAAGTAGGTGGTTCCGCCGGCATTTAGGGTATCAATCCAGTTGTCGGTATCATCCGCAGTCGTCACGAGCACGTTGTCGACTCCCGTAGTGGCAACGGCAGGACCGTCGATCGTTTGGATCACAGCCGCTGGCAACGTGACCGCAGTAAGGAGAGATCCGACTGCTGTTATTGCTAGGTTTTTTTTCATATTTATTTCTGTTCTATCGTGTATTTTTTCAACTCTCTGGACCAGGAATCGCTAAATCGTAAAAAGACTTAGGATTTTAATCCCCTGCCCTGAGGTTACCTCATGTTTTGAATTGAGACAACTTTTGTAAAGTTCAAATCCGAAAAATGAGCCGCGACGGCGGCAGGAGTTCTCGAAAGCACCTGCAGCCTAAGCCAATGCCGAGCGCCCCCTGCTTACGAAAAGGCAAAATAAACGATTGCGCCCCCCTCCAGTTCAAGGGACCTTTCGCCTCACAAAGATCATGCACGAAGAAGTCAGCCTTAGCCGCGAAGTGGACGCGATTCAAATCCCCTCTGGAGACACCATCACGCTTCCGGCGGGGACTCCTGTTGTTATTACCCAAACCCTTGGTGGAACCTACACTGTGGCAACCTCAGCCGGCTTGGCCCGCATCTCCTCAAAGGATACGGATGCGCTTGGCGTGGACCCTGAGGAGCAAAAAGAAAAACAAGCGGAAGAAAATCGCCTCAAGGATGCCTCACTAGAAGAGCAGGTCTGGCACCAGATGAAGCAGGTCTTTGACCCAGAAATCCCGGTCGATATCGTCAACCTCGGCCTCGTTTACGATTGTAAGCTCTCAGAGGTGGATGAAGGCACTGATGTCGATGTGAAGATGACTCTCACCGCTCCCGGTTGTGGAATGGGGCCGGTGATCGCGGCAGATGCCCAAGCCCGCATTATGTCGCTAAGCGAGATTAATGAGGCCCGAGTCGAACTTGTTTGGGATCCCCCTTGGAATCAGGAAATGATTTCTGAGGAAGGAAAGATGAAGTTGGGAATGATGTGATCCTCCCCCCGTCCTTCTCTTCACCTTCATTTCAGCTCTCCCCCTTTTACCTTTCTTAAGCCCCCTTTAAAAATTCCTCACAGAGGAGAATCATATCGAGAGCATAGCGCGCCTTCTCATCGGTAACCCGCCCGAGAAGCTCCCGCGCTGTGGAAGCAAGCGCTTGCAGGGCTTCAAGATGCCGCTCCTCGGATTGTCCCCATTTGGCAAATTGCGCAAAGAGGCAAGCCATCACAAAATCATCCGAGAGATCCTCCGCAGCCCGCGCTGAGGTGGCCAAGGGGAGATACCCCGCTGCCTCATCTTGCACCTCGAGATCGACCGATCCCACCTGCGCCTCCCCCGGACGCAACTCTAACTCATAAAGGAAAACCCGCTCCTCACTGATCACTCCAGACTCCGGAGCAGTGGAATCCTTGTCCCATTCCTTATCCCACTCTGATTTCCCCACCCCTGATGCCCTCCCTTCTGACCCGAGAAGCGAGGCTGATATCACCCGCTCTGGATTCAGGTTCAGCAGCGTCTTAATGGTCGCTTCCTGACCATCACGAGGGCGCAGACTCAGTAAAAGAAGCTTCTTTTTCTCGCTCCAAGGGCAAGGTCCTAACTCGGCATGCACTGCTAGCTCCGCCACGACGAGGCGCGGCTCAGAAATGGAAGTCCCAGCATTGACCCAAGCGCCAATTTTAAACCGACTCCGTTCCGGCAGCCCCCCCGTCTCGCTAAGAGCCCGCTCCACGAATGAAGCATCCAAGGACTCGACTTGATTCGGTAAAACCTGCGAATGCCCCGCTCCTGAGCTTGGGAGATTTTCTCCGTTAAGATCCCGGAGTTCATGAGCCTCGCTGGAATTTTCAAGCGCTGTCGAGTCTGAAGAATCACTCACCTGAGAGCTCCTCTCATCATCAGCGCTCACCGCCATCCCAGCCACCTCTCCCGCTCCGGAGAGAGCCGGACCATTCGTGCCAAGGCGGGAGAGACCTACGAATCCCGCTACGACCACCGCGGCCACCCCAAGCAGCGCGACGATCGATTGCCGCCGTGATTTGCGCCGATACTCTAAGACCAGAACCGCGGCATCAGGTCTCCGACCTGCTTTAAAAATTTCCTCCGTCCGTGCTTCGCCCAGCGTATGCTCCTCCTCTTTCAGAGTCTCAGAGATAAAGCTCGCGAAGGCAGAAATCGCGGCCCCTTCCCGAGCGAGGGACTCATCTTTCAAAAGAGCAGCCTCGACCTCCGCACGGGAAGATTCCGCAAGTTCGCCGAGCGCGTAAGCCGTCAAGATAGGATCTTCAGGACTGATTTTCATAAAATTTTAGGCAGTTTGGGGGGTGATATTTTGGATCAAGTCATCCGGCAAAAAGCCGCGCAGACGCTTCAGGCCCGTATGCAAAAGGAATCCCACGTTCCCTGAACTCAGTTCCGTAATTTTGCTGATCTCCTCGTAACTCAGGCCTTGCACAAATTTTAAGAGAATGACCTCTCGCTGATTCTCGGACAAGCGGGCCAAGGCCTCGTGAACTTGACTCACCCTTTCTTCTAGATCCACCCGCTCCGAGGGCGTCCTCCGAAGGGAAGGAACGCGCGCCATCTGCTCCTCTTCCAGTCCCACGATCCTCTTCTCCTTACGAATCACATCCAACGCGCGATTCCGGCACACCGTAAAAAGCCAAGCCTTTAAACCATCCTTCACCTTCTCAATATCCTGCTGATAAAGCCGGATAAAGGTGTCTTGAACGACATCGCGAGCCCGCTCCACATCATGCAAAAAAGTGGTGGCATAACCAATCAAGGGCGACTCGTAATCGGCGAGCGCCTTTTTGATAAAGTCTTCCCTGCTTGTGACCATGTCCTTTTCCCCTTTCGCCATTTAGGTGAGTTGTAACCTAGAAACGCAATCACCACCACGTCTCTTAGGTTTTTTTCAAGAATCAGCGCCGCGCTCAGATCAGGAGAATTCCTTGTGAAATCAACAAATGTACAAACTTTTTAAACTTTCTCTAAAAAGTTTTTAAATTTCCTCAAAAAATAGTTGACCATTCTTAACAATCAACCTTACTTTCATTCCAGTTATGAAAGCTCTCTCCCTAACGACCAGCCTTCTCGCCGCCCTTTCGCTCTCTGCCTTCGCTGGCAGTTATACCGTCAAGTCGGGCGATACCCTCCACTCGATCTCCCGGAAGCATAAGGTCTCGGTTTCCAAGATCATGTCGATGAACAAGATCTCTGACCCTACCAAGCTTCGCATTGGTCAAACTATCACCGTCTCCGGCTCCTCCTCAAAAGCGAAAAGAGCACCCAAGAAGACCGGTAATTATAAAGTATCTAGAGGCGATACCTTCTACTCGATTGCCCGCCGCCACGGAATCTCCGTTTCTAAGCTCAAGGCGCTCAATCCCCGTGTGAACTCGAACCGCATCTCACCCGGCCAAACCCTTGCCGTCTCTGGCACTCCTAAAAAAATCGCCAAGAAGCCTGCGAAAAATCCCGTCACACAGACAATCGCCAAGATCAGCACCCCTAAGAAGCCGCTTGAGCGCGAAATCGAGAACCCAGTTTCTATCAAATTTTCAACTGCACCCTCCCTTGCAACGAAAGTAACAGACCCGGCTCCTGAAAAGGAGACCGTGGCTGTTGTTGCGAGTGAGAGCACTCCAATCTCCACGCCTCCTGCCCCACCTGTGGTTGAAGACGTCATGATTGATCCGCCCATTCTCGAGCAGCCCGTCCCGACCACTCTCCCCACCTCTCCCACTACGATTACCTCAGTGATTCTTACAGAGGAGACCACCTTCGAGGAGTTCGCTAGTAAGTATGGTACCGACACCGCCCAGCTCAATGCGCTGAACGGCTGGAACCTACCGAAAGCAACCGTTCTTGCCCGTGGATCCGAGATCTACGTGCCTCAGTAAGAGATTATTCATAACAAAAAGTACCTCTCTGAGGCAAGGCAGAGCGATACCCGGTGGCTTCCTAGGAAGTCACCGGGTATTCACGTCTAGGGCGATCTTTAAAAAGAAGCTCTTGCACCCAGTCTCCCTCTACCCTCTAATCCGCCCGCCTTGAAGAACGCCATTCTTGCTCTTGAAGACGGCCGCACCTTTCGCGGACGTGCCTTTGGTCATTCCGGAACTACTGCCGGAGAAATTTGCTTCAATACCTCCATGACGGGGTATCAGGAGATTATTACCGATCCCTCCTATCGAGGGCAAATTGTCACCATGACCTATCCGCTCCAAGGAAACTACGGAGTGAATCCTGATGATGCAGAATCCGCCTCACCCCACGTGCGGGGATTCGTCATTGGTGAGCTTTGTGAGATTCCCTCCTCCTGGCGTTCCCAACAAACACTCGCCGAATACTTTGCAGAGCATAAAATCATTGGCATCGAGGAAATAGATACCCGCGCCCTCACCAAGCATCTTCGCGATAAAGGGGCGATGCGCGCCGTCATCTCCACCGAGCTTTCTGAAGAAGAAGCGATCCAAGCAGCCAAAGACGCACCCTCAATGGAGGGCAGTGACTTTGTCAAAGAAGTCTCAACCGAGAAAAATTACCTCTGGGAGGGTGAATCCCGCCTCTGGACGATCCCCAGCGTCACCACCAATCAAGTCGGAAACTACATCGAGCTTCCTCCCGTCAAATACCGCATCGTGGCATATGACTTCGGCATCAAATGGAACATCCTGCGCTCCCTCCGCCAATCCGGCTTCGAGGTGCACGTGGTCAATTCCCAGACTCCCGCCAGCGAGGTCTTGGCAATGAAACCCGATGGAGTCTTTCTCTCCAACGGCCCAGGCGATCCTGCCGCCCTCACCTACATCCATGAGGAGGTCAAGCAGCTCATCGGAAAGGTCCCGCTCTTCGGAATCTGCCTCGGCCATCAAATTCTCACTCACTGCTTCGGTGGTAGCACCTATAAGCTCAAATTTGGGCACCGGGGCGGGAATCACCCCGTTAAGGACCTCCGCTCTGGCAAGGTCGCGATCACGGCACAAAACCACGGCTTCGCCACCGATGACTCATCCCTCCCAGATGACATCGAGGTCACCCACGTGAACCTCAATGACCAAACAGTGGAAGGCATGAGAAGTAAGAAAGACCCCGTATTTTCAGTCCAACATCACCCCGAGGCCGCCCCAGGGCCCAACGATGATAAAGGATTTTTTGACGAGTTCATCGCCCTCATCGAGTCCGCCAAGTAACTCCTCCCTCTCTCTATTTTTTTAAATGAACACCATCATTTGCGGCCTCCAGTGGGGCGACGAAGGAAAGGGCAAAATTGTCGATTTCCTCACCGAAGAAGCCGATCTCGTCGTCCGGGGACAAGGCGGAAATAACGCCGGGCACACAGTCATTGCCAAAGGCAAAAAATACGTCCTTCACCTCATCCCTTCTGGCATTCTTTGGGATAAGCAATGCGTCATCGGTAACGGCGTCGTGATGGATCCCGTCGGCCTTTGTCAAGAAATCGAGAGCCTTGAAGCAGAAGGAGTGCCCATCACCCCAGAGCGCCTCCTCATCTCCGACCGTGCCCACGTCGTCCTGCCCTACCACCGCGAGCTCGACGCCGCCCGTGAACTCTCACTGGGTGATAAGAAAATCGGCACCACCAAGCGCGGCATTGGCCCCACCTACTCTGACAAGGCAAACCGCATCGGTCTCCGGCTCGCTGATTTCCAAGATCCCGCGAAGGCGAAGGAGCTCATCTCAATTCGCCTTGAAGAGGCGAACCGCACACTTGCTCACCATCAGCTCCCGACCTTTGAGACCGAGGCCGTTTATGCGGAAGTCGAAGCCGCCATCGATCGTCTCCGTCCCCACTTCGCCAATGTCATCCCCGTGGTCCATGAGTCCTGGAAGAAGGGAGAAATCGTCCTCTTCGAGGGCGCGCAAGGAACCTTTCTCGACATCGACTTCGGAACCTACCCCTTCGTCACCTCATCAAACACCACCTCCGGCGGAGCCTGCACTGGCTCCGGCATGCCACCGCACGCCATCGATCGTGTCGTCGGAGTTTGTAAGGCCTACACCACCCGCGTTGGCTCTGGCCCCTTTCCTGCTCAGAATGATGAAATTGCCGAGTTCTTCCACAGCCGTGGCATGGAATTCGGAGCCACCACTGGGCGTCCACGTCGCTGCGGCTGGCTCGATACCGTCCTCATCCGCTACGCCGTGATGGTCAATGGCGTCACCGACCTCGCCGTAACCATTTTAGATGGCCTCGACGAACGCGAGACGATCAAGATCTGCACCGGATACGATATCAAGGGAGAAATTCATCAGTTCCCGCCCGCCCAGCGCGAGCATTGGGACCACATCACCCCCATCTACCAAGAACTCCCCGGCTGGAAGGAAGACACCACACAGTGCCGCTCCTACGATGAGCTTCCCCAAGCCGCCCAAGACTACCTCACCCGCATCGAAGAACTCACCGGCGCTCCCGTCTCCTACGTCGGGGTCGGCCCCGATCGTGAGCAAACCATCATCCGCTAGCTCCTCATGAGCGACTCAGCCATCCCACGTCACGTTGCCATCATCATGGATGGAAATGGCCGCTGGGCACAGGCACGCGGACTCCCTCGCAAGGCCGGCCACCGTGCCGGGGCGGAATCAGTCCGCGAGGCCGTGGATGCCTGCCTCGACCTTGGCATCCCCTTCATCACCCTCTACGCCTTTTCATCCGAAAACTGGAGCCGACCAGAAAAGGAAGTCGCAGCCCTCATGAAGCTCCTTGAGCAATTCCTCAAAACAAAGGGGAAAGAATTCATGCAAAAAAACGTCCGCCTGCGCACCATCGGGCAGATCGAGCGTCTCCCCGCTTCCTGCCGCGCCCAGATCGCTCAGGTAGAACAAGACACCGCTCAGAACACCGCCCTCACCGTCATCCTCGCCCTCTCCTACGGAAGTCGCGAAGAAATCACAGCCTCGACGCGCCGCATTGCTGAAAAGATCAGCACCGGCGAACTCTCCCCAGAGGAAATTTCCAAAGAAACCCTCGCTCAACACCTCGATACTGCCGAGTTCCCAGATCCCGATCTCCTCATCCGCACCTCTGGTGAGTTCCGCCTCTCCAACTTCCTCCTCTGGCAGCTGAGTTATGCCGAATTTTTCGTTAGCGAAAAAAATTGGCCCGACTTCAATAAAGGCGATTTTCACGAAGCCGTCGCCGATTATTCTCGCAGACATCGCCGCTTCGGAGGACTCTAAGAGCCATCACCCACAGTGAACCGTGAGCCCACAACCGGAACATCAACTTCTCCTCGTCGATCAAGACCTAGATTATCTTGAGTGGGCTACCAAACACCTCGCCGCCGACGGCTTAAAAATCCTCCGCTGCGATAGCGCTGACAAGGCAGCCCAAGTCATCAAAAAGACCCCGATCGATGTCGTGATCTGCGATCTTAAGCTCAGCCCCTTCGATGGAGTCGAGCTCCTCCACCGCACCAGAGCGAGCTCGCCGGAGACCCTGACCATCCTCACCGCCGTCTCCCCCACCACGAGCCAGATCATCGAAGCCACCCAAAAAGGGGCGCTCGATGTCCTGCGCAAGGAGTCCCTAGCCTTCGAGCTGCGCCAAGTCGTAGAAGCCGCCCTCCAATCGATCGATCAGCGCCGCAGCATGGGCCCATCCCCAAATGAGCAGCCTGGGCTGATTGCCAAGACCACCATCGTAGGAGTCTCCCGCCCCCTGCAAGACGTCATGAAAATTGTCGGCCGCGTCGCCCAATCAGATGCGCCCGTCCTCATCACGGGAGAAAGCGGAACCGGGAAGGAATTGATCGCCCGCTCAGTTCACGATTACAGCCCAAGGCGCAAAAAGGAAATGCTCGTCATCAACTGCGGAGCGATCCCCGAAAGCCTCTTAGAGTCCGAACTCTTCGGCCACGAAAAAGGCTCCTTCACCGGAGCCATCGCACGCCGCACCGGGCGCTTTGAAGATAGCGATCACAGCACCCTCTTCCTCGATGAAATTGGCGACCTCCCGCCCAGCGTCCAGGTCAAGCTGCTCCGCGTCTTGCAAGACGGCAGCTTTTCCCGCGTCGGAAGTAATGACATTATTAAAACCGATGTCCGCATTGTCACCGCCACGAATAAGGACCTCGCCCAAGAAGTGAGCGAAGGGCGCTTCCGCGAAGACCTTTACTACCGCCTCAACGTCGTCGAGATTGAGATTCCTCCACTGCGCGAGCGCCAAGAAGACATCGCCATTCTCGCCGAGTTCTTTCTCGATCGCATTGCCCGCCGTAATGGCACAACCCGTATGCGACTCACCGGAGAAGCGATCGAGCACCTCCAAAACCACCGCTGGCCCGGCAATGTGCGGGAACTTGAAAACACGATGGCTCGCGCCTCAGCCCTTGCTCTAAACGATATCCTAATGCCCGAGGATATCCCGATCGGCCGCGGTCCAGCCACCCTCCTTGGCTCATTGAATGACTCCCTTGCCCTGATTCTCCAAGCCTCAGAAGATGACGAGCGAGACTGCCTCTCCTTCGCCCGCGATGAACTCATCCGCATCGCCCTAGAGCGAAGCCAAAATGACCCTAAGGCCGCCGCCAACTCCCTCGGCATCACCCCCAGCCAGCTTAAAAAATGGCTCCCCACTGAAAGCGATGCCTGATCTAAAACACCACCCCGTCGTCGCTGACCGCCTTGCGAAATTACGCGCGCTTGACTGCCCCTCGCACGAGTTCCGCCGCCACGTCGCAGACATCGCGCGCCTTCTCGTCCTTCCCGCCACCGCCACGCTCGAAACCGAGGCCGTCCCTGTCACCACCCCGCTCACCCAGATGACGGGACAGAAAATCGCGCGCCCCATCGTTCTCGTCCCCATCCTCCGTGCCGGTCTTGGCATGAGCGACGCCTTCCACCAACTCCTGCCTGAAGCCTCCCTCTCCCACTACGGAGTCGCGCGAAATGAAAAAACCCTCGAACCAGAAGTCTATTTTGAAAAATTCCCCAGCGATTTTGGCGAGGCAGAAGTGATCGTCCTGGACCCCATGCTCGCCACAGGAGGCAGTGCCGCAGCCGCACTACGTGGGCTAAAGAAAAGCGGAGCAAGGCACCTCCACTTCGTCTGCCTCGTCGCCAGCCCAGAAGGGATCCACTGCCTCAAAGACCAGCACCCAGAAGTCCCCGTCACCTGCGCCGCAATTGACGAAGGACTGAATGAAAACGGCTACATCGTCCCCGGCCTCGGCGATGCTGGAGACCGGATCTTCGGCACCTGAGCACTCTGAAACCTTTTATAAGGTAGCGAAATTTCACAACTCAGATTATCTTCTCACCGTGCGATTTTTAAATCCCATCTTCTGGCCCGTCTTCAGCCTCAGCCTCTACTTCAGTCTGAGTCTCATTCTGACCAGCTCGGCCACCACCTGGGCGCAAGCTCAGAAATCGCGTGACTACCTCGCCGCGCGGAAGCACCTCGCCGACTACCTCCCAGAACTCGCCATCCCTAAAATCAAATCCCTCCTCGCTCTCCCTGACCTCGACCAAAAAGCACAACGCTCCCTGCTCACCCTCCTCGGTGAGGCCCAGATCCGCTCCGCGCTGGAAACCACCCCGGCCGAGCGCTCAAAAGTCCTCGGAGAAGCACTAAAGACACTAGACGCCCCCGTTCTCCGCGAGCATAGCCCTGCTCATCTCTGGCGCAGCTACGCCCTCTCCCACCTCGGGCGTCTGCGCGATGCCATCGGCGAGCTCAAAAAGATCGACCGCCCCAGCATGCAGGAGGAAGCCCAACTCCAAATGTCCTCTCTCCAGATCGCGATTCGTGATCTAAAAAATGCCAAGGCCTCACTCCGCGCGCTGCTCAAATCTAATAAGCCCCAGCTCGCCCAGCGCGCCAAGTTGATGCTCATCTCCATCGCCCTCAGCGAAAAAAAAGCAGATGAAGTCGAGCGCCTCCTCAAAACCCTCCAGAGCAAAAACCTGCACGAGGAAATTTTAACAAAATACCTGAACGGTCGCCTCCAGCTCCTCCGTGCTGAACGGCTCAATGCGAGCGGGATTTTTCAAAATCTTATCGATCGCCCAGAGAGCTCCCAGTCCGTTTCCTCCGCTCTTTTTCATGAAGCCTCACTCGCCCTTGCCGATAGTCTCGCTCTCGGGGGCAATGAGCAATCTGGCATCACCTCCCTCCTCCAAACGCTCGAAAAACATCCCGACTCACCGCGCCTCCAAGAAATCTTTACCCGCCTTAAACTCTGGTCCCCAAAGATCGAAACCGCACCCCTCCTTGCGAAACTTTCCACCTGGGTCCCCCTCAACGAGGCCGAGCCCACCCCTAAGTTCCGCGCGATTCGCGAGGGCGATTCCGCAGCCGGTTTCGCGGAAACAACGAACCAAGAAATCCTCTCACCACGCGCCTTGCACGCGCTAGAATTCATCGCGTCCATCAAGCTGAAATCCCCCGACCCCGCCGTACGCGCCACCGGCATGAAACAACTTGAGCAACTGCAATTTGTGGGCCGGATTGATAGTCCCCTCGTCAACCGCTCACTACTCGATCTCGGCATGGCTCACCTAGAAAATAACGAATACCAGCGGGCCATCACCCTCTTTAATCTCCTCAGCGAAAGCAAGCGCTCCCCCCTTTTAAGAGCCTACGCCCGCGCCCTCTCAGGGAAGGCCTCCTTCGCTAATCAACAGCCAGAAGAAGCGAGCCAATCCTTTTTAGAAGCCCGCAACATCGCGCAACGCCTGCGTGAAAGCTCTCTGCGCGCCAACAGCGAGCTCAATGCCGGCATCAGCCTCCTCGCCACCACCAACTCAAAAAACCTCGATGCCCTCACCCAGAACCTCACCAACCCAGAGGCCAAATCCTTCCTCATTCTAGAACGCGGCCTCTATCTGAATACAATTAATGATCCCGCTGCGCGTGACCTCCTCGCCAGCTTCATCGCCGATTTTCCGAATAGCCCCCGCCGCGATGAGGCCCTCCTCTCCCTCGCCGAGAGCTCCACTCATGCCCAACCCGCAGACCCCGTGCTCAGCGAATTTATCAAATCAGAACTCCCCTCGCTGAGCTTTGATTTTGAAACTCAACCCCGGCTTGAAGCTCGCCGCATTCTCGCGCTCCTCGCCATCGGGCTGGGCCAAGATCAAGCCAGCGACTTCATCACCAAATCTCCCGATCATCCCTACTCCCCTCGCCTCCTTTTCCAACTCGGGCAAACTCAGCGAAAAATCGAACCCATCGGAAAAGCCTACGCCACCTTCGAAAAATTTTTGACCGACTACCCAGAAAGCGAGTTCGCCGAAGCTGCCCGCTACCTCAGCGCCCTCACCTCAGCGGCCTCCGGCGTGGAGTCCGGCCAAGTCAATGCCATCCTCCGCTTTCGCGAACTCATCGCTGGAAAGGGAGCCCTCGCTCATGAAGCCGCCATCTCACTCACGAGCCTCCTGATCGACCGTGCGCAGCCAGAACTCGCCCTCGTTGAAATCGCAGAACATCTCAAGTCAGAGACCTTCAGCGATAGCGACCGCCGCCGCCTCCTCATCCTCGGAGCAGATGCCTCCGGCCAACTCGGGAAGCACGAAGAGGTCCTCACCTTCTACACCCAACTCCTCGAAATCCCAAACCTCCCAGACTCGACCCTCAATCGTGCCAGCTTCCAAATGGGACTCGCCTATGAAAAACTCGAACGCAAGGCCGAGGCCCTAGAATGCTACCTCTCCGTCGTCAATCGAGACTTCGACCCAAAAAAAACCACCAGCCTAGAGTGGAAATGGTTTGATAAATGCGGCCTCGAAGGAGCCCTCGCATTACTCGAACGCGAAAAACGCTGGCGCGCCGCAATCAATCTCGCCGAGAAACTCGGCAAAAGCGGTAGCCCGCGCGCGAAAGATGCTCAGGAGAGCGCCCTACGCATCAGCCTCGAACAACGAATTCCACGCGATCAATAAATTCCAAAAACTCTTTTTTTCCTTTAGTTTAGGATTCTTAAACACTAGCCTTCCTCCCTTCTTTTACTCATTCTCCCGCCTCTCTCATGTCGCAAACAGCCACACCCACAAGCGCAGATTCCTCATCTGATATCCGCAACGCCGTCATCCGCCTCGCCGGTAATTCTCAAGATGGAATTCAATCAATCGGTGCCTTCCTTGGGCAATTGGCCGGCTCCACCGCACAGGAGGTCATGACTTACATGACCATTCCCAGCACCATCTCAGGTGGCCCTTCCATCTTCCAAGTCCACCTCGGCTCTGGCGAAGTCCTCCATCCCGGTGATCAGGCTGATACTCTCGTCGCCTTCTATCAGCACTCTTATGAAAATCACCTCCACACTCTGAAAGATGGCGGCATTTGCTTCTATGATAGTGACCAAGTCGAAGAGCTAAAAGAGGAGCGCGGCATTATCCACATCGGCGTCCCCTTCACCACCGCCACCATCGAGGCAATCGGTGGCAGCGCGAAGTCCCGTGGAAAAAACATCTTCGTCCTCGGCCTACTCTGCGCCGTTTACCAGCTCGACCGTGAGCGCCTCTCCGAGATTATGGCTCGGAAATTTGGTAAAAAATCAGAAGACATTTTACGGAATGCCATGCTCGCCTTCGATGCCGGCTACGCTTGGCCCGTGCACGACATTGAGCACATGCCCATGGCCCCCGGTGAGAATGAAGGAGATGAGCGGGTCTCGACTGATGGTAATACCATGATCGCGCTTGGCCTCATCGCTGGCGGCGTCCGCTTCGGAGCCGGATACCCCATCACCCCTTGGACCACCATCATGGAGTTCCTCCGCTCCGAGCTGCCGAAGTATGATGGCATGTTCATCCAATGTGAGGATGAACTCGCCGCCGTCTCACTCGCCCTCGGCGCCGCCTACTCAGGCCACCTCGCCATCACCGGATCATCCGGCCCCGGACTGGCCCTCAAGTCAGAAGCCCTCGGCTATGCCAGCATGGCAGAACTTCCGCTAGTCGTCGTTAACATTCAGCGCGGTGGCCCCTCCACTGGCCTCCCCACCTCAGTCGAGCAATCCGACCTCATGCAGGCCATTTACGGTTCCCACGGTGATGCCCCACGCATCGTTCTCGCTCCTAAAAATGTTGAGGACTGCTTCTACACCGCATTGGAGGCTTGCCGACTCGCCAAAAAATACTCCACCCCCGTATTCATCCTCTCAGACCAAGCCATCGCGACCCGTTTGGAAGCCTTCCAAGAGCCTGACCTATCAGAACATTGGGAAGAGCCCACCCTCGATCTCGCCGAACGCGGCGCAGACTTTAAGCCCTACCCGCTCGACCAAATCACCCGCCACTCCCCTCCCGGAGCGCGTTCCTCCGAAGGAAAATACCCCGTCGTCACCGGCTTGGAACACGACGAATGGGGCCACCCTTCTGGCAACCCAGACAATCACCAAAAAATGACCGAAAAGCGGCGCAATAAACTCGTAGCGCTCGCTGAATCTCTCCCCACTCCGGAAGCCCATGGTCAAGAAAGCGGCTCCCTCCTCATCGTCGGATGGGGCTCCACCTATGGCCCGATTAAAGAATCAACCGATCGACTCATCGCAGAGGGCCACCAAGTCGGCTCGATCAACATTCGCCACGTCCACCCTCTGCCCAATGGCCTCGAGGAACTCTTCGCGAAATACGATCACATCCTCGTCCCCGAGATGAATGATTCTGGAATGTATGGCTATGGCCAACTCGCCACCCTCCTTCGAGCCAAGACCTGTAATTCCGCCATTAAATCCCTCAACAAAGTGCAAGGCATCAGCTTCCGCGTCAAAGAAATCACCGACGCTTCAGAGGCCCTCATCAGTGGAAAATAAAACACCAACTGCGCTCTCCTCAAACGCTGCCCCTTAATTAGCCCAAGTCATCTCAACTCACATCACCATGTCCGATACCACCTCCGCCGCTCCCGCTGAAAAGCTCACGAAAAAACAACTCAAAGCCGATCACCCGACATGGTGCCCCGCTTGTGGTGACTTCGCGGTGCTTGCCTCATTTTTTAACGTCGTCCAGAAGCTCGGCATCCCTCATGAAAAAATCGTCTGCGTAGCGGGCATCGGTTGTTCTTCGCGTTTTCCCTACTTCGTGAACACCCACGGGATTCACTTCATCCACGGTCGCGCTCTTCCACTGGCCACTGGGATTTCTCTTTCCCGCCCTGACCTTCACGTCTTCGTCTTCGGAGGCGATGGTGATGGCTTCTCGATCGGAGGAAACCACCTGAACCATGCCGCACGAAAGAACGTAAACCTTTCCTACGTCGTGATGGATAATTTCGTCTACGGATTGACCAAAAACCAAACCTCCCCCACCACTCCGATTGGTCAGCGCTCCAAGACAGATCCACGCGGTGCGATTGATCAGCCCATTAATCCCATGGCTCAGCTCGTCTCCAGCGGAGCCACCTTCATCGCCCGCACCCACGCCGCTCAGGTGAAGCACATGAACGAGATGTTTGAGCGGGCCATCCTCCACCCCGGCTTCGCCGTCGTGGAGACGCTCTCCGAGTGCACCATGTTTAATCCTGGCTCCTTTGATGACTCGATTCCTCGGAAAGGAGGGGTCTTTGACCTCGTCGATGAAGAGAGCCAAGACCTCGAATCCATCGCTGCGGCTATGGATCTCTCACAGGACCTCTCACCCGGGAAATTCGGCGTTTATTACGAGACCAAGCGCCCCACTAAAAACGAACTAGAGCGTGAATGGCTAAGCGATGCGCAGAGTAAGATCGGCGATCTCAGCCAGCGCGATCTTCTCAAACAACGCTTCGCCTCGATGCGCTAGAAACCTGCTCTGCGATTCTCCGAAAAAAAAAGCAGCACAGATCCTCTTTTCCCTTTTAACAAAGTGCACAGGTTCAGGCGCTCAGGCGCTCAGGCCATTGCACTTTTTTTTTGGACTCGCCCACTCTTGCTTTGTCAAAGAGACTAGTTTACCGCTCCCAGCGTTATGCCAAGCCGCGTTCTGGTCTCCGACCCTATCTCCGAAAAAGGTGTTGAGCTTCTCAATGCCCATCCTGACATTACCGCCGATTTTAAGGTCGGCCTCTCACCGGAGGAACTCATGTCCATCATCGCGGATTACGATGCTCTCATCGTCCGCTCACAGACCAAGGTGACCGCAGAGATCCTCGCCGCCGCGACGAAGCTCAAAGCAGTGGGCCGCGCAGGAGTCGGCGTGGATAACATCGATCGTGATGCCGCCAATGCGCACGGAGTGATCGTGATGAACACCCCCACCGGTAATACCATCTCAACCGCCGAGCATGCTTTCACCCTGATGTGCGCGACCGCTCGCAACATCGCCTTGGGACACGCGGGAGTCGTAGCCGGAAATTTCAAAGCCGCCCGTAAGAGCTTCCAAGGAATCGAGCTTAACGGGAAAACTCTCGCCATCATCGGAATGGGCCGCATTGGCTCAGAATTCGCGAAGCGTGCGCAGGCCTTTAATATGTCCATCGTCGCTTATGATCCCTTCCTCACCCAAGCTCGCGCAGATGAGTTAAAGGTCCGCCTCGCCGCCACTCCAGATGAGGCTCTCAGCGGAGCAGATGTCGTCACCCTGCACGTCCCAATGACGGATGAGACCAAACACATTCTCAATGCCGACCGCCTCGCCCTCATGAACCGTGGAGCGCTCGTGATCAACTGTGCACGCGGTGGACTCATTGATGAAGTCGCCCTGAAAGCAGCCATCGAGTCCGGCCAGCTCGCCGGCTGTGGCCTAGATGTTTTTGAGGAAGAACCCCCCTCTGCAGATCACCCACTTTTTCAACTCAACAAGCACATTAGTTTCACTCCGCACCTCGGAGCCTCCACGAATGAGGCTCAGGAGAATGTCGGCATTCAGGTCGCTGAGCAAATCCGAGATTTCTGTGCCAACGGAGAAATCCGCAATGCCATTAACATGCCCTCGATGGATGCCAGCGCCCTGAGCGAGCTCGGTTCATACATGGACATCGCCAAAGGGCTCGGAAGGCTCTTGGCAAAACTCGGCCCTGATAATCCCGACTCCTTGCGAGTCTCCTACCACGGGCCGATTGCCGATAAAGACACCGCCCTCATCTCCCGTAGCGTCCTCACGAGCTTCCTCGAAGCGGCTCGTGGCGATGGCCAAGTCAACATCGTCAACTCCCCCGCGATCGCTAAAGAAATGGGTCTCAACATCATCGAGTCCACCATCAATGCCGCGACGGAATACAGTGAACTCGTAGTGGCTGAACTGACTAAAAACGGAAAGAGATTTCGCGTTTCCGGCACGGTGATTGGCAAATCTCCCCGCATCGTCGAGATTGATAAACTCTATGTCGACATCAACATTAAGGGAGACTTTCTCATCGTCAAAAATGATGACAGCCCCGGCATGGTTGGCGTGATCGGCACGGCCCTCGGAAATGCTGAAGCGAACATCGCAAACCTCTCGCTGGCCCGCAATAGCTCAGAAGGAAATGCCCTCACCGTGATCGAGCTCGATGCGCCACTTGCTGGCGATATGATGGAGCAGATCCGCAGCACCGCGGGCGTGATCTATGCCACCGGAGTGACGCTCTAAGCGGCAAAAAACGCCTCCGCTCTTTAGCTCTACGCCCTCTCTACCTCTACGCCATTAAGCTCCCGTTTATCGTCCGTTTAAAATCGGAGCGAGCTTCTCTGCCGTTGCCGCAGGCCACGCTTTCTTTGGAGTGAAGATCGCAGCATCGAGGCTGCGGTGCTCCGGCCAGTTGGCTAGCGCGGGGATCATCGAGATCGCCCGCTTCATAATGCGGGCACTCATCTCAGCATTCGCGGCAAGATGCTCAACCACCGAGCGAGCATCCACCGCCGCTTCACCCTCCCTCCAACAATCGTAATCCGTGACCATGCCGAGGGTCGCTAGAGCCATCTCAGCCTCCCTTGCCAACTTGGCCTCCGGGAGATTCGTCATGCCAATAATGTCATACCCGAAGTGGCGGTAATAATGCGATTCTGCCTTGGTCGAAAAAGCGGGACCATCCATACAAACATAGGTCCCTCCATCATGAATCTCAGCAGCTTCAGCGCGCCCCGCCTCTGCTAAAATTGCTCGCAATCCGGCGCTGATCGGCTCTGCAAAGCTGACGTGAGCCACGATGCCCTCGCCAAAGAAGCTATGATCGGCCCGCTGGCTCGTACGGTCAAAGTATTGGTCAGGCAGCAGTACCGAGCGGGGCGGGTATTCCTCCTTCAAGCTTCCCACCGCCGTCGCGCAGATCACCCAACGGACCCCGAGCGAGCGCAGAGCCCAAAAATTAGCGCGATGGTTCACCTCGCTAGGCAAGATGCTGTGATCTGGACCGTGCCGCGAAAGAAACCATACCTGCCGGCCCTCCAGCTCGCCTCCGATGAGGAGATCTGAGGGATCACCAAAAGGGGTCTCTACCTTGCGCTTCTGGACATTCTCCATGCCGTCGAAGCCTGAAACGCCGCTGCCTCCGATGATGCCGATCGCCGGGCTCATGAGCATTTAGAATTACGATTTGCGCAGAACTCGACCGCTAAAATCAAAACCACCCCGCAGGCCACCGCGCCTAATTGGAGCCAAGCCTCGGAACTTCCAAAATCCGGTAAACGCCAATTCTCAAAACCAATCACCTTTTCCTCCTCTAGCCCTTTTTTAAGGATGGTCTCTGTCACTTCATCTTTCCAAGGCCAGATGATGACAAGTGATCCTACCACGAAGCCGGTAATGCAACCGATGGCGCGATCATGATGAGCCTTGAAGAGCCAACTCAAAAAGCGTGAGAGCACCAGCAAGCCGACCACCGCACCGATTCCCACCGGAATAATCACGGCGAGTGCACTCCCTAAATTTCCGGAAGTGAGGTCATTGACCGAGGCCAGCACGAGCCGGTAATTCCCCATCAAAAGGAGGACAAAAGATCCACTGAGTCCGGGAATAATCATACTGCACATCGCCGCCACCCCGCACAGTCCGAGGTAGAAAAAATCCATCCTCTCGGAGGCTGGAGTGAGAAAAGCCATGGAGACCGCAATCGCAAGCCCCCCTAAAAAGACCAGCAGCACATCGCCTCCCCATTTCTTGACCGTCTTAGCGACCGAAGGAATGGAGGCCACGATTAAGCCAAAGAAAATCGACATGACGAGCACGGGGTTCGTCTCCAGTTGCCTTTCTAAAATCTTTGCGAGACTCACGATGCTGAAAGCGACCCCGAGCATGAGGGCAGCGAGAAAGCTGCCATCAATCTTTTTCCAAAGCGCGGCAATCTTAAAGCTGAGCCCTAGCTTGAGCGCTTCTAGGTCGAAGGCCTTAAGCGCATTAATCAAACGCTCATAAATCCCCGTGATGAGCGCAATTGTCCCGCCAGAAACTCCGGGGACGACATTAGCCGCCCCCATCGCGAAGCCCTTAAAAAAGGTGCCGATTTGCTCCCGGATCATTTATGAAGACATGCCATCAATGATGGCGTTAAAGGTGGCACTGGGGCGCATCGCCTCCCGGAGCTTCGCCTCATCTGGCGCGTAATATCCATCCAGTTCGACTGGGCTTCCTTGCACGCTATTTAGCTCTGTGACGATCGTCTCCTCCTGCGCGGCGAGAGCCTCGGCGATGGGTCCAAATTGCGTAGCGAGCTCAGCATCATCACTCTGAGCCGCTAACTCCTGCGCCCAGAAAAGGGCAAGGTAGAAATGGCTCCCTCGGTTATCAAGCTGACCTAGCTTACGTTGAGGGCTTTTTCCTTTTAGCAAGACGGAAGTGGTGGCGTCATCGAGCGTGGCAGCGAGGACCCGCGCCTTACCTGAGCCGATGTGGTCAAGCGATACGGCGAGGGCTAAGAATTCTCCCAGCGAATCCCAGCGAAGGTAATTTTCTGTCACGAACTGCTGCACATGCTTCGGAGCGGAGCCTCCAGCTCCAGTTTCAAAAAGCCCTCCCCCGTTCATGAGCGGGACGATTGAGAGCATCTTAGCGCTCGTTCCGACCTCAAGAATCGGGAACAGGTCAGTGAGGTAATCACGGAGGACATTCCCCGTGACGGAGATTGTTTCTAGGCCATCTTTCAGACGGAGGAGAGTTTCCTGAGCCGCTTCCACTGGGCTGAGGATGCGGAGATCGAGCTCATCGGTATCGTAGTCGACGAGATAGCGGCCTACTTTCTCGATCAATTCGGCATCGTGAGCGCGGTCTTCATTGAGCCAGAAAAAAGCCGGAGAGCCCGTCGCCTTTGCCCGATTCACGGCAAGTTTTACCCAATCTTGGATGGGGGCGTCCTTGGTTTGGCAGGCTCGCCAGATATCGCCTTTTTCGACTTCATGCTCGATGAGTGTTTCCCCAGAAGCATCGATCACGCGCACCGTTCCGGCTTCAGGAATCTCAAAGGTCTTATCATGGGAACCGTATTCCTCAGCCTTCTGCGCCATGAGGCCGACATTCGGGACGGTGCCCATCGTGGTGGGATCAAAGGCGCCGTGTTCTTTACAAAAATCAATCGTGGCTTGGTAAACTCCGGCGTAGGAGCTATCTGGAATGATTGCGATGGTGTCGCGAACCTTGCCATCTTTATCCCACATTTGACCGGAGTTACGAACCATCGCGGGAATGGAGGCATCAATGATGACATCACTGGGGACGTGCAGATTCGTGATTCCTTTGTCCGAATCGACCATCGCGAGGTCCGGTCCAGCTTCATAAGCCGCCACGATATCAGCCTCGATGGCCGCCTTTTGATCGGCAGGAAGAGACTCGATCTTAGCGACGAGATCGCCAAAGCCATTTTTAAAATCGATCCCGAGTCCGCTCAGGGTATCGGCATGCTTTTCGAGAAGTTCACTGAAGTAAACCTCAACCGCATGACCGAAAATAATGGGATCAGAAATCTTCATCATCGTGGCCTTCATGTGAAGCGAGTAGAGAATGCCCTCTTCTTTTGCGGTGGCGGTTTGCTTTTGCAGGAATGAGATGAGAGCGGCCTGGCTCATGCAGGTGGCATCGAAGATCTCACCCGCAAGGAGGGCGATGCCTTCCTTCAAAATCGTGACTGTTCCATCGGCTGCCGTGTGCTCGATTTTCACCGCAGTGGCTTCATCCACCGTGACTGATTTCTCATTTGAGAAGAAGTCCCCCTCGCCCATCGTGGCGACACGAGTCCGAGAATCTGAAGACCACGCTCCCATGGAATGCGGGTTGGCTTTGGCAAATTCTTTCACGGCCTTCGGTGCGCGGCGGTCTGAGTTCCCCTCGCGGAGAACCGGGTTTACCGCGCTGCCCTTTACTCGATCGTAGCGAGATTTAATCTCTTTTTGCTCCTCCGTGTTTGCCACTTCTGGATAATCTGGGAGGGCATATCCTTGCTTCTGTAGCTCCGTAATCGCGGCAATCAGTTGAGGAACGGAAGCACTGATATTTGGCAGCTTGATGATGTTGGCCTCAGGAGTTTTAGCAAGATCGCCCAATTCGCTCAGGGCGTCAGCAGTGCGCTGGTCTGCCGAGAGCTTATCTGAAAAAACAGCCAAGATCCGGCCCGCTAAGGAAATATCACGCGTCTCGACCGCGATGTGAGAGGACTTGGTAAAGGCCTGAATGATCGGAAGCAGAGACTGCGTCGCGAGGTAAGGAGCCTCGTCGGTTTTCGTGTAGAGAATAGTCGGTTCAGACATGTTATGGGAATGTTCCTATGCGAAAGCCTCGTTTTGGTCAATGCCCCGTCCAAGCATTGCGATCGGTCCGAGCTATCCAAGTGAGGGAAATCAACTTATAAGCAAGGGCATGGATCTTTTCGGCCTCCACCACGGACTGAGCGTGCTCACCATCGCCCTCATTGCTGCAATTTGTATCCTAGCGGGGCGGCAGGGAGCGGCTTGGCCCCGGGTCCTACTGGCCTTCACCTGCCTCTCGGTCTTTCCCATCAATCAATTGGCTCTGAGCGTGCTGGATTTTCAAGTTCCGCTCAATAATCGCCTCCCCTTCCACCTCTGTGACCTCGCCGCCCTCACAGCGGGCTTTGGCATCTTGACCCTTAGGCCTCTTCTTTGCGAATTGACTTATTGTTGGGGGCTAGCCGGGACGCTACAGGGACTGATCACTCCGAATCTCGGCTGGGCATTTCCGCATCCGATGTTTTGGAGCTTCTTTATCCAGCACGGCGTGGTCGTGATTGTCGCCCTCTACTTACCTCTCGCCATGAAATGGCGGCCCCATCCCGGAGTCGTACCACGTATTCTGATTTGGAACCAAGTTTACTTCCTCTCCGCGAGCTTTATCAATATCTCGCTGGGGACGAATTTCGGCTTCCTAGCAGCCAAGCCAGAGGGCGCCTCTCCGCTCGATTTCCTCGGCAAATGGCCCGTTTATTTGATTTGGCTACAAATTCTCGCCGCCCTCATCATGACTGCTCTTCTTTTACCCTTTCGTAAGACAATAAACATTTGGCGACCTCGCCGAATCAAGTTAAGTGGAAGCCATGAGTGAAGCCGCCAAACCCCAAAAGAAGAAACGTGTCAACGTCCGCCGACCAGACGTGATGACCCTCGTGCAGGCCGAGGTGGAAAAACATTACCACTCACCCATCGTCGATAAATTACGCGATAGCGGTGGCTCAATCACGATTGGAAAATCCACCATCCGACTCGCTGAGCAATTTGGATTTTGCTACGGAGTGGAACGTGCGATCGACCTCGCCTATGCAGCCCGCCGGGTCTTCCCTGAGCAACGAATTTTCCTGATTGGAGAAATCATCCATAACCCAGAAGTCAATAAGCAGCTGGCCAAAATGGACATCGTCTCCCTCCCTTGGAAGGAAATCACGAGCGACTATGATAGCCTCACTGAAGAGGACGTCGTGATCGTTCCCGCATTCGGCGCGCCGACTTCTTTTACCGAGAAGATCGAGGCGCAAGGCTGCCACATTATTGATACCACCTGCGGTGATGTCATGAAAGTTTGGCGGAGAGTGCGCACCTATGCCAAGACTGGCATGACCTCTCTCATTCACGGCAAGCGCGGTCATGAGGAAACGCAAGCCACCGCATCCCGGGCCGCTGGGGAAGATGGCAAAGGACACTACCTTATTGTTCTCACCCTCGAAGAGACTGACTACGTCTGTGACTTCATCCGCAATGGCGGAGACACTCAGGAGTTTCTCAATAAATTTGACCGCGCCCTCTCGGACGGCTTTGACCCAGCGATCCACCTCCAGCGGATCGGCGTTGCCAATCAAACCACCATGCTCAAGAGCGAAACCGAGGAGATTCAACGCCGGATCCGCACCGCCATTACGGAGCGGGACGGCGATGCCCAAAACTTCCAAATGTTCGACACCATCTGTGGAGCCACGCAAGAGCGCCAAGACGCACTCTTTGACATGCTCAATGAGCCCATGGATCTTCTCCTCGTAGTCGGTGGCTACAATAGCTCAAACACCACTCACCTCGTCGAAATCGGACAAGAAAACCTCCCGACCTACTTCATTCGCAAGGCCTCCTGCCTCGAGTCACTCGAAACTGTGGTGCACTTTGACATCGAAAAAAGCGCTGAAATTTCCGCCCCTAATGTCCTCGCCGGATTTGATGACTCGGAAGTCACAATCGGCATCACGGCTGGAGCCTCCTGCCCCGCCAACCTCATCGAGGAAACAATCGTCCGCGCTCTTGCTCTTCGCGGCATTTCCCGTGAGATGATCGAGAATAGCTAGCTCCTACTTCACTCACTCATGAACGTCAGCCCTTGCTTCGCCTTGTTCCTGCCACTTTAGAAATGCTAAATTCCCTCTACCCGGCCGCCCGCAATCTGCTCTTTCGACTCGATGCCGAGCGCGCCCACCACGTCTCGATGGCGGGACTGCGCGTGAGCGAGAAACTGGGCATCCTACAGTCCATTTCAGAAACAAGCCCCGCCAAACCAGTCACAATTTGCGGACTGACTTTTCCAAATCCCGTTGGCCTCGCTGCTGGACTTGATAAGGAAGCAAACACGGTCGATGCACTCGGCGCACTCGGCTTCGGCCACATCGAAGTCGGGACTTTAACGCCGAAACCGCAGGATGGAAACGAGGCCCCACGCCTCTTTCGCCTCCCAGAACATCAGGCCCTCATTAACCGCATGGGTTTTAACAACCCCGGCATCGATGCAGGCCTCGCCAATGCTCGCTCATCCACCTCATTCTCAGGCATCCTCGGAATCAATATTGGCAAAAATAAAATCACCCCCAATGAAGAGGCCAATGAAGACTACGCCATTGCCTTTGAGAAAGCCTATCCTTGGGCCGACTATATCACGGCTAATTTCTCCTCCCCCAACACCCCCGGACTGCGTGACCTACAATCCGAGGACTCCGCCGCGCGCCTCCTCGAGGTCCTTAAAAATTTACAAAGCAAACTTCAGCAAGAATCCGGACGCTACGTCCCCTTCGCGCTCAAGGTCGCTCCTGACCTAGACACAGCGCAGATCGCGAGGCTCTCCCGCGTGCTCCGCGATGGCGGGCTCGATTTCCTCATCGCAACCAACACCACCTTGGAGCGCTCCGCCGTGGCAGGGCATCAAAACGCCAAGGAAGCAGGAGGCCTTTCCGGAGCTCCACTGACGAAGCACTCCACTGAAGTCATCGCCCAATTCCATACCGATCTCGGACAAAAAGTCCCCATCATTGGCGCTGGAGGAATTTTCACAGCCGAAGACGCCCTTGCGAAAAAAGCCGCCGGAGCCTCCCTCGTCCAGCTCTACACCGGCTTTGTCTACCGCGGCCCCGCTTTGATTCACGAGATTATCCGCGCTTGGTAAATCTCAAATCACTTCCATAGTCCTTCATGACGACCCATGAAGCGGCTTACCACGGCTCCCTCATCGCCGATGCTTTGGCAATGCCCGTTCATTGGTATTACGATCGGGATGCACTCGATCGGGACTACCCAGATCTTCAGGACTACCGCGCTCCGCACCCCCATCACCCCGATAGCATTCTCTGGCGCTCGGATTTCACTCCCTTCAATGAAAAGGCCGAAATCTTGCATGAGCAAGCCGCCTTCTGGGGCCAGAAAAATATCCACTATCACCAAAATCTAAAGGCCGGAGAAAACACCGTTAATTTCAAACTCGCCCGGCTTCTCTACGAGCAAGTCTCGGCCCTAGGTCAATACGATTCCACCGCTTGGATCACCCTCTACATTGAGAAAATGCGCACCCCAGGTTGGCATCGTGATACCTACCTAGAAGAATACCACCGGGCATTTTTCAATCGCTACGCACAAGGCAAACCCCTCCTCAAATGTGGCATCTCAGATGAGCACATTGGCGGACTGGCCACCGTTCCAGCCCTCCTCGCGGCCCTTCCAGCGGGCGACCATCGGAAATGTGTTAAAACACACGTGGCCCTCACCCATCGCCACTCTAACCTCCTCCGCGCCGCTGATTGTCTCGCCCGTCTCCTTCAAGAAATCTCGACCGGGATCTCACTCCACCAAGCCCTCATGACTGCGGCAGGGGATTGGTTTTCCACTCGCAAGGCAGAAGCATGGTCTCATCAAGCAGATCGCCACGTAATCGGCCAGCGGTTCAGCCCCGCCTGCTACATCGATCAAGCCTTCCCCGCCGCGCTCTACCTCGCTTGGAAATATCATGATAATTTCCCCGCTGCCGTCATCGCGAACGCCCAAGTCGGCGGAGACAGCTGCCACCGAGGAGCAGTGGTGGGCTCACTCGTAGCCGCCGAGTTTTACCGAAAAAATGGAAGCTTTGATCTTAATCCATTTCCGCACTCTGATTAAGGAGGCTCCGGCCTGAAATCCGCTTCATGGCCCGGCGATTTTCGCGGAACTTCCCCTCATGCTTCGTCACCCGTCCACTGACTCGCTTACGCCACATTCGGAAACTCCGCAGCTTTAAGTTCTTCCTCATCACCTTGATGACCTCCGCCTCGCTTAAACCAGTCTGCTTCTCGATCTCATCAAACGTCGTGCGATCTTCCCACGCCATTCGGATAATGCGATTTTTCAAGTCCTCCTTCATTCACAATCCATCGACCCATTTCACAAAAACGCAAATTCATCATGATCATGAAGTCACGGGCCCGCCCCGTGGAGTGAGATTTGCCTTACTCCGCTTCGCCCCCAAGTGAAGCTCCCACTATCCTCCGTGAAAGCCGCAGATCTCACGCGCCACTTTACGAGCCTCAAGGTCCGCATTTACGACCACTTCCAGCTCTTGTGACTCCAGATGCTCCACCCGCTGCATCGTTTTCTCCACCACTTCCCAAATCCCCGGAAAACTCAGCGCCCGATTCCGAAAGGCGGCATTCGCAATCTCATTCGCCGCATTTAAAACCGCCGGTAAAGTCCCACCCCGCTCTCCCGCCTCGCGCGCCAGACTCAAGGCTGGAAAATCAGCTTCGCGCGGGGCCTCAAATTCTAATTTAGCCAAGCTCGCAAAGTCCAAGGGCTTCAGTTCGTTCTTCAGCCGTTCCGGCCACACCACCGCATACTGAATCGGGAAACACATATCAGTCGTACTGAGCTGCGCCAAGACACTGCAATCAACAAATTCCACCATCGAGTGAACGATACTCTGAGGATGGACCACCACCTCCACTTTCGACATCGGCAGATCAAAGAGCCAGCGCGCCTCGATCATTTCCAAGCCTTTGTTAAAAAGACTCGCCGAATCAATCGTGATTTTTTGCCCCATTTTCCAAGTTGGGTGCTTCAACGCATCCTCCAAACGCACCTCAGAGAGCCGCTCAGCCGGCCAAGTCCGGAAAGGTCCACCTGAAGCCGTGACAATCAGTCGCCGCACCTCCTCCGGCCCTCCCTGATGGCCCTCCAAGCATTGAAAAATCGCATTGTGTTCACTATCAACCGGCAAAATATTCACCCCCTTTTCACGCGCCGCCTTCATCACAACCTCCCCTGCCATAACGAGAATTTCCTTACTCGCCACCGCCACATCACAGCCCAACTCGATCGCCCTCAAAGTCGGACGCAAACCCTCCACCCCCACGATCGCCACCAGCACTAAGTCCGGTTTCGTCGCCTCCACAATCTCTACCAAGCCCTCAGCTCCGGCAAAGATCTCGCGCCCCTTCCCCTGCAAAGCCGAGGCCCGAGACTCGTCCGCTAGGCAAAGATGCCCGACTCCGAACTCCACCGCCTGCGCCTCCAAGTCCTCCACTCGCGTTCCCGCAGCCAGCCCCACCACCCTCATACGCTCCGGAATTTGCCGCGCCACCATTAGAGCGCTCGTGCCAATCGACCCCGTAGAACCTAAAATTAATACCCTTTTACTCATGAGACGAGGCCAGTTGCGATCAGATAGAAATAGGTCACCGGAGCAGCGAAGCAGAGGCTATCCACTAGATCGAGAATCCCCCCGATCCCCGGCATGAGTTTCCCCGAGTCTTTCACCTCCAAACTACGCTTCAGGACCGACTCAGCCAAATCTCCAGCCACCGCCACCAAACCGATGAGCAAGGCGAGAATCGCGACATGCAACGGAGCGATCCAAGCCAAAAGCTCTCCGGATAGGGCCCACACACTCCAAGCCGCCAGCTGAGCAAAGCCTAACGCTCCCACAAAACCTTCCCACGTTTTCGCAGGGCTCAAATGCGGAGCCATCTTATTTTTCCCAATTAAGGAACCCGTGATATAAGCGCCCATATCGGTGAATTTCGCTGAAGCAATCATCAGGAGGATCAGCCAAGCACCGGGAACCGCTCCCCCCGTCTCCGGCAAGAACATCAATCGAAAAACAAAAGAGCCAAAAAGAATAGGCACATAAACATAGGCAAGAAGAGCATCACCGAGGGCGTCCACGCTCTTCCGCCCCTCGATCTCGAACATGAAGCGTTGGTAAAAACCAAAGAGAACCAGAACGACCAAGCCCAAGATCTCTAAGCGGAAATCATCATGGCGAATGCTCCCCTGAATCAGAAAGACCCCCGTGAGCAGCGCCGTGAGTGAGCCTAAAATCAAACCCGTCTTCCGACATTCACCACCCGGAAACTTTGCAAAAAGACCGCGGAATTCCACCGCTCCAGCCACCGTCAAAAAACCTATGAGAGCAAAAAAAGCCCACGCATTTTGCGAGACAAAGACCGCAGTCACGATGGCCCACAAAATAAGCGTACTCATCAAGCGGGCTCGGAAAACTTCCGCCTTAGTCTGCTTCTTCAGCTCCGTTGCCATCCCGTGATCTTTGAGAGAAGCTTATCAGCGGGCAATGACAATTCCTGAAAATAATTTGCAACTCACCCGCCACCCCTCGGTTTGATCACACGAAACCGAGAAGACTCCCTCTCGAACAATCACAAAAGAAAGAATGAACATAATGAAAATGAAAATCACCTCACTTGTAGTAGCCCTCGCGACCTGCTCCCTTGCCAGCTCCACCGCCTCCGCACAGAGCGGAGCCAACGGAGAAAAGAAGCAAGGAACAAGCGAGGAGAAGGGCAAAAGAAAAGGACAGCGCGCGATTCCCGCCGAGCTTTTAGAGAAATTCGATAAAGACGGCGACGGCATGCTCAACGCCCAAGAGCGCCAAGCGGCAATGGATGCCCGCCGCTCCGAAATGCTCGAAAAATTCGATAAAGATGGCGACGGTAAACTGAATGCTGAAGAGCGTAAAGCCGCCCGAGAGGCTCGCCGCAGCGCAATTCTGGAGCGCTTCGATAAAGACGGCGACGGCAAGCTGAATGATGAGGAAAGAGCCGAAATGCGGAAAGAACTCCCCCAGCGCGTCAGTAAAAAACGAGGCCCTCGTGGCAATAAAGGCACAAAGGGCGGTAAAGCTGGTAAAGCCGGCAAAGGACCGAAAGGACCGAAAGGACCGAAAGGGAAAAACGGCAAGGCTGGCAAAAGAGCCCAAGCTCAGTAAAGCCCCCCACTCCTAAAATAAGGGCGGCCCTGCAAATTGCAGGAACCGCCCTATTTTTTTAAAAACTGAAAGAGAGAGAAAATGCTCTACTTCTTGAGAAGATCGCGGATCTCTTCGAGCAGCACTTCCTGCTTCGCAGGCTCTTCTGGAGCCTCCTCTTCTTCCTTCTGCATGGAAGCCATCACTTTCTTAATCACGATGAAGACCACGAAAGCCAATAAAATGAAGGAGATGAGCTCCGTGATGAAAGTTCCATAGTTGATCGCAACCTCTGGAACGGCCTCCGTGACGATCTTTTCACCGTCCTTAACCTCAGGCACTCCAGGTTGGAGAACGGCTTTCATTTTTGAAAAATCGACCTTTCCCAAGACCATCCCGAGAGGCGGCATGAAAACATCAGAGACGAGAGACTTCATGACAGTCGCAAATGCGCCGCCGATAATGATTCCGACCGCCATGTCGATCAGGTTTCCTTTAAATGCGAATTCTTTGAATTGTTTAAGCATAGAGTTTAGTTGTTGTTTCAGCCTCCGAATATCCACTTTTCCTCCCGCTTGCAAGTCCTACTTCATTCCCTTCAGGATGATTGCTTTTCAGGATGATTGCTCCATCCTCTCACCTCACCACTATGAAGATGAAATTGCGAAATTCCCTCACCATCGCCATGACCTCCTTGACCATCCTTCTCTGTGGCTATGCCGTCGGCTTCCTATTGGGCGAAAAAAAGGGAAAAAAAATGGCGACCTCCATCGCGATTTCCCCCCCCGGCCTCGGGGATCAAAAAGCACCCTGGGTGCAGCGTAGCTTGGAAAAATTTGACCAAGAATTACGGCTCTCCTCAAATCAGAAAAAGCTCGCCCGTGCTGAAATCACGACGACTTATGACCACATCCGTAAAAGTCGCCTCGAGGCTCTCAAACACTACTCCTCTCACATCGTCGATCTCCATTCCAGACTCCTCCCTCACTTGGACGCCCCCCAAAAAGAACTCGTGATCAAACAACGAGACGCTTTACAAGAAACCCTCGACCTAGGCCTCCAGTAAGATTCTCCCAGCTGCTCAGACTCCTCGCTTTCTCACCCCTCCAAAAATCCCATGACCCGATCACAATTTTTTCTCGGCCTAGCTCTCCTCTGTGTTTCTGGGACTCTCGCCTTTTTCATCTCGTTCCGCCAGCAGGAGGCTCGGCCGAGCGACCACCTCACGCCCACCAGCAAGACTTCCGCCAATGAACGCTCAGCCTATGCCCAACGGAGTCACCGCAGCAGCCCACTGCCACTCTCTGACCGCATGATTGAGGACCTCGACCCGACAAATTATGAAGTCTCAGTGACAGATCAAGGGCTCAGCGAACTGGGCCAAAGAATCGAGTCCGATGCCCGCGAGCGTCTGCAAACAATGACCGAGCGTTACCAACTCAGTGTCAACCAGCGCCGCGAAATCTTCCCTCTCCTCGTCAGCTATCATGCCGAGTATCAAGAAGGGCTCATTGTCAATGGCTCTAGCTCCTCTCCCCCGCCAAGCGGAAATCTCGCCTCCGCCATCTATCCCGTGCTAGACCCGAACCAGCAGGAAAACTTTCAAGAAGCCCTCCTCGCCGATAATGAATGGTGGGGCGACGTGATCGGCCAACTCCGCGAAGATCTCGATGGCGCACTGAGCGCTGGAGAAATAGACCTCATCAGCGAGCAAATCGAAAACCTCCCAAAGTCCGAGACCGAAGGGCGCGACGATGGCCGGGCGATCGAAAACCAAGGCCTCAATCTCGAGAACTTTAACAACAACTAGGCAAGGCCAAACTATCGAGTTGACGCTGGGGTCACCCCTCTCACCTTCTCACCTGCCACCTCGCACCGCAGCGACCATACCCCCTTCCATAGCACGGCGCTTCATCTCAACGAGACCTCTTCGAGGGATTCACACGCTTTCAGAGCCGAAAGGGGATTGAACCCCCAAGTCAGTGCGCCCTGCCGAGCGCACTAAAAAAAGAGCGAAGCCCTTTCGGACCTCGCTCTAAATATGAAAAAACGATGAGAAACTTCCCCTTAGAAAGAGATTGCGAGGATTGCTCCACCAATGACCTCTTCCTCAACTCCGTTGATCCGGTCAGCACCGTCAACGTAAGAAACGTAAGGCGAGAAGGTCATCTGATCGCTCAAGGCAAAGTCTAGACCGAAGCTCGCAGAAAAGTAAGCTCCTCCATCGCTCGTCGCAAAGCCTCCATCTCCGTTGTCGAGGACCGCACCATAAGTCAGGCTCAAATTCGCCGAGACCGTATCGCTAAGGTCATGTGAATAACCCAAGTTTCCTTCAAGGAGGATTTGGTCCTCAAGAGCCCCATCTGTTCCGAAGAAAATCGTCAAACCGGCATCGAGACCAGAAAAGGAACCAGAAGCACCGAGGAAAAGTTCCGCATCGTCAGCGGCAGTATCATAGGTGTAAGCCGTGAAACCAGCCGAGATCGTGACGTTTGAGAAGTCTTTTGAAACTGCGGCATAGATGTCGAGTTCATCATCTCCGAGCCCATCAGGAGAAATTCCCCAGATCCCCGCTGACCAATCAAGGCCGCAGTCGCAAGAACCTGCAAAATCAAGCCCATACTCGTAAGCATCATCACCGAGGTCGACGCCGCGGAAGATATACTTACTGTTATAACCTACGTGAAACTCCGACTCGATTTCAGCCTGTGCACTGCTGAAGGAAAGCCCGGAACCAATTGCTAGAATAGTGAATGTCTTTTTCATGACAAAGGCATTAAAGCAGTCGGCGTGCCAGATCACAAGGTTAATGCTCCTTTATTTTCCAATAAACTTGATGACCAAGGAATCAAAACCAACTCTCCATCAACAAGTTCCCCGCCCCGCTTGAAAAAAAGCAGCATTTCTCTGAGAGAAAAGCTCAGAGCCAGCTTCACTCTCATACAACTCTACCGATGCAGTTCACTACGCTTCTTCTCTAGCGTCCCAGTGGTGACTCCGAGCCTCTCGATCGCCCCGAGTTTTCTCACCAGTTCACTGGCCTCACCTTTTCCGCTCAGAAAGTCACGATACCACGTCGCCAATCTCGCGCTTTCTTTTGCGTCCTCTTCTAATAACTCCACGCGGAATTTCCTTAAGCCCACGCTGATGAATTCATCCACACTTCCCGCCCCGGTCTGAGCGCGGCCATTGAAGAGGGTATTTCGGCAGCCGACATCCGCCTTAAGGATGTGTAGCTGCCCCACGCGGTCTCTCAGTTGAACACTGTGTCGATCGCACGGCTTCCCGCAGTCCTTGATGCTCGTGCCCTCACTTAAAAAGGTGCAGAAGACGCAGTGCTCCATGTGAAACATCGGCATGTGCTGATGCAGCGTGAGCTCGAACCATTCCGGCGGCGCGCTCTCCAATAGCTCAGCCACTTGCCCTTCATTGAGATCGTAAGAGAGGGTGAGATTTTTAAATCCCCCATGCTCCATAAGCAAGGCGGCAGAGACCTGATTGGCGACATTGAGCGAAAAATCTGCCACCATCGGGATGCCACGCTCTTTGAAGTAGGAGATTCCTCCGAGATTGCGCACCAGCACACCATCAGGTTCTGCTTTCTCGATCATTTTAAAAAAGCCCGCTTCCTTAGGCTTCTGAATCCTAGGGGTCGCTAAGTAGATCTTCATCCCGCTCCGCTCCGCGAGCTGAACCGCCTGTTGGTATTCCTTCAGGTCTTCGAAATCGCAGTAGATCAAGCCCACCCCCGCGCGCGCACAACCTTCCACCTGATCGAGCGTGCGGCACAGCATTCGGAGCTCTGGCACCTCTGGCACGGATGAGTCTAAGGCAGGCCGCTCTGGTAAGAAGCTTGCGAGCGCGCGCTTCCCATCCTTCACCACAGGCTCTTCTTTCAGCTCTGCGACGAGGCGGCGGCGCACCCGGTTCAGTTCACCGAGCGGCATCATCACCTCGCCTTCGATGGAATTTTGGACCATCCCTAATTGATAACCCGTCCCCCCTAAGCGGCCGAGTTGCCCCGCTAAAATCTCCTTCGTCAAAGGCCGTTTTTCCGCGCGCTCCAGTAGCAGCTCGCTCGTCACTTTCTTCCCCCGACACTCCACGACGAGTGGCTGGCCCACCTGACCTGAGACTTGAATGATCAGTGAATCACCCCGCTCTTCCAGCCGTCCCCCCTTCCAGCTCTTCTTCACCTCTTTCTCCAAGCTGGGATCACTCGTCTTCCATAAACCTTGACCAACCTTCACCCGCTTCCAGTCAATGCCCGCGCGCCGATCAAAGTGAATTCTACGGCCCTCGACTTTCCAAATCATCCCACCTTGCTCGTCATTTCGATCCTCTCCGGCATCGAAGACAAAGCCATCACCCTTGTTGAGCGAGAGCTCACTCGCCGCGAGCTCTACCCAGCCCTCGCCCAAAGCGGCGATCTCTCCAGCCCAGGCACCGCGTTTCTTACCCCATTTCCCGTGGGTCAGTTTTGGGTGATTTGTCCCCTCTAACCAGCCAGTGGAAAGTCCCCGTGAAAACATCATCTCCAAGGTGTAGCGATCTTTCTCCGTGATTTCCACCTCATCGAGCGCCTTACGATAGACCCGCGTCACCGCGGCCACATACTCCGGAGTCTTCAATCGGCCCTCAATCTTAAAGCTCGTCACCCCAGCCTTCACCAAGTCCGGAATCACATCCACCGCAGCCAGATCCTGCGGACTCAGCAAATACCGCACCTCCCCCATCGGCACCGTTTCCCCATCGACCACTAATTCGTAAGGCATGCGACAGGCCTGCGCGCACTCCCCGCGATTCGCCGAACGCTGGCCAAGGCTCTCGGAAGTTAAGCACTGTCCTGAATAAGCGACACAGAGCGCTCCGTGCACGAAGACCTCCAACGGCACGGAGCCCGCTTTCCGCACGCGTGAAATCTCATCGACCGACATCTCCCGCGCCAGCACCGCGCGGTCCAAGTCTAAGAAAGCATCGACAAAGGCCATACCCTCAGGCGAAGTAATCGTCATCTGCGTGGAGGCATGCAGCTCCATCTCCGGCGCGATTTCTTGGACCAACTTCGCAGCCCCCAGGTCTTGCACGATCACCGCATCTACCCCGGCGCGCGCCATCGTCTCAATTTGCGACACCGCCCCCTCCAGCTCGGAGGGAAAAACCAGCGTATTAAATGCCACAAAGCCCTTCACGCCGTGACGATGGAGAAATGCCATCAATTCCGGCAAATCCTCCTCGGTAAAATTATCAGCCCGCATCCGCGCATTGAACTTTGGGAGGCCAAAATAGATCGCGTCAGCACCGTTCGCGACCGCCGCACGCGCACAATCCCAATTTCCCGCCGGAGCCAATAATTCAGTCACGCGCCGAAGCTAGCTCCCTCCCTCCCGCAAAGCAATCTTATGGAGATAAAGCCCAGCCTGAAGATCAAGAAAGCGATGCCAAAGTCCACCCGCTGAGAAAGTCTGACGCGCCATATTCCTCATCCTCCTCTTGTCCATTCCCCATTCCTCGCTTATATCACCTCCGATATGAGCATCAAAGTTGGCGATTCCGCCCCTGATTTTTCCCTCGTCGCCCTAGGCGATGGCGGTCCCGAAGTCGTAAAACTCTCCGAGCAAACGGGCGAGCAAAACATCCTCCTCCTCTTCGTCCCCATGGCCTTCACGGGCGTTTGCACCGAGGAACTCTGCACCGTCTCCGGCGGGCTCAGCGACTACGCGGACCTCAATTGTAAGGTCTTCGCAATCTCGGGTGATAACCCCTTCGCGCAAGCCGCGTGGGCCGAGAAAGAGAACATCTCTCTCAAGCTCCTCTCTGACTACGACCATCAAGCCACGGAAGCATACGGCGTGGCCTACCCCCAATTTCTCCCAGAGAAAAATCTCATCATGGGAGGAGTTCCTAAGCGCTCCGCCTTCCTCATTGATAAAGCCGGCCTCGTCCAGTTCGCCCAAGTCAATGACTCCCCTGGCGATCTCCCTGACTTCGACGCCATCAAGGCCAAGCTGGGAGAGCTTTCTTAAATTCCCAGAATAGACCCCTGGAATATATTTCTAGAGCCCTCTCTAAAAAACAAAGCCCGCCCTCTCCGGAGTGGCGGGCCTTTTTATTATCACTGTCTCCTCGCTTTCTTAACGAGTAATCTCGACTCCAAAAAAATCCCGCATCACCTCGCGATAAGTATCTTTCTTAAAATCCGGCAACCAGTTCAGCTGAAACTCCGCGGGCTGGATCCACCTCGCTCGCGCAAATTCACGCGGCTCCTGAATCAGATTCAGCTCAGGAGAACCCGGAAAGACACGGCAGAAATAGTAAGTCTGCTCCTGCCCTAAAAAGCGCCCCTTCTTAACGCCCGCCGGATAATCATAACAATACCCTCCCTTTGATTTTTCAATTTCATAGTGCTCGGGCTTTAAACCAATCTCCTCCTCGATTTCTCGCTGCACCGCGCTCTCCCACTCCTCCTGCGCATCCACTCCGCCCTGCGGAAACTGCCATGCCCCCGGATGATCCAGCCTCTCACAGACTAAGAGGAGACCCTCCGCATTTACCATCAAGGCTGCAACATTCGCTCGATACTCTCCCATGCCCGAGATTCTTACGGAAAGCTCAGCCATTTTCAACCCACCGCCTTCTTAAAATCAGACTTTGACCTCTGCCACTCTCCAACCGATATTGCTCCTCACGATGAAAGCGCGCTTCCTCATTCTCACTCTGGCCCCCATTCTCCTCCTCCCTTTTTCCCCGATTTCAGCCCAAGTCAATCAGGGCCAAGGTCAATCACAGAGCGGAAATGAAGAAGGCGAGGAAACGGAAGGCCAAGAAGGGCTCGAAGGAGTTGAAGATGAGCAAAACCGGAAGCGACGCTGGCAATGCAGCCTTCCCGGCGGCGAGTATTCCGTAAACCTTAACTCGATCAGCTCCATCAGTAAGCATTCCTACGTCCTCGATGGAACCCTCCTCGTCACCGAAGTTACGATTGATACGACTGGTAGCGCGCTCGCACGCTTCTACTACATCGAGCCCATCACAAAGGACACCAACTTTAACGCCCTCGCCCGGATCCAACAGCGCGCAAAAGAACTCCAAGGCCGCGCCCAACAACGCAGCGGCTCCGCCACCAAAATTGATGAAATGGCCCAAAAAAGCTACCCCACCACGACCCACGCCCGGACCATCGAGTTCCGCATCGTCAATGAAATCGAGCTGAATGCCCTTTACCGCTCGCTCTTCCGTGCCTGGGATAGCGGACAAGGACGCACCTTCAGGATTCAATAAATTCCCTCAAAAAAAAGCCTCCTGACTTTGAAAGATTTCCCCTTGCCAATCCGTCTTATCCACACAAGTTACCCAAACCTAACGACTCCAACGACCCATGAAAAAAATCTCACTCAGCTCCACCGTCCTCGCCGCCGCCCTTAGCTTCTCCCCTGCTCTGCTTCACGCCGAGCCCAGCACTCCTGCGAAACCCAGTGCTCCTGCCATCGAGGAGAAGACCGAGGGAGAGAAGAAAGTCATGGAGGAGAAAAAGGCCGACTTTGAAATCACCGTCACCTGTAATGACGCGATGCAGTTCGATAAAAAAGAGATCGAGGTTCCACTCGGAAAGCTGATCAAACTCACTCTTAAAAATGTCGGCAAGGCCCCCAAAATCGCAATGGGGCATAATCTCGTCATCCTCAACAAAGGCGCGAGCCTCCAACCCTGGGCCATGAAGGCCATGTCTGCGAGAGACTCCGAGTTCGTCCCTTCTGATGAGGAATCAATGAAGGCAGTTCTTGCCCACACCAAGCTTCTAGGACCGGATGAAGAAGACGCCGTCACCTTCACCCTCACCGAGGCTGGCGAGTATGAATTCCTTTGCAGCTTCCCCGGGCACTTCTCTCTCATGAGAGGCAAGCTCATCGCCAAGTAAAGGCAGCCCTTCACACGGCCACGACACAGGGTCACCCACGCTGAGGGTCACCCTCTCTTATAGGAGCCAGCGCCCCTTCACCTCTCCCAGCCGGAACTCCGCACCGCCTAGGGAGAGTTCGCGGGCCGTAAGCTTACCGTGGGCTTTAAGCTCACCGTGATTTAAATCCACCGCCCATGGTCGACTTCCCTTCATGAAGGAGCCGGTGTTGATGAAGAGTTTCCCCGCGCCTTCCCAGATCCCAGCTTGGTGAAAATGCCCGCAGATCAGCACGCTCGCGCCCTCTCCTGAATTCTCTAAAAATCGTAATCCCTGCCGCCCCATCCCCCTCCAAACGCGGAGCATCTCAAAGGTCCGGCTCGGCGGCCACAGCGCCGTCGCAAAAAAGTTAAAAGGGACTGGGAGCTTTGGTAAGGGCAGCACCTTCAGGGCAAGCGCGATCTCGCGCGCTCGATCTGCGCAGGCCGCCGCAAGGTGGCTCTGCGGCTCATACTTTTTCACGATCGCCTCCACCTCTTTCCGGTGTTTTCCCATCTCTCGAGACCATGGAGTGGCCTCATCATAGACCGCATCTCCATGGCTTACTAAAATGGACTTCTCAGCCAGCCAAGTGACCCCTTTCCCTCCTTCAGGATCATGATTCCCTCTCAGAACCTCGACATTGATGCCCCTCTGCTCAGCCAAAGTCAGAAGTTCCTCGTACATCGCCTGAGCCTCCGCACGACCGCGCCCCACCTTCCGCTGCTGCCAGACATCACCCGCTAAGATCAAATGATCCACCCCTTCTAAAATAGGCCGCAGCATCTCAGGGGACTTTAGCCGCGAGGCTCCATGACCTAAATGCAGGTCTGATATCACCCGCGTTCTCACGACCCCTCCCGCTGCCTTACCGATTCATAAAGGCAGACCGCTGCCGAGACACTGACGTTCAGACAGTCCACCTTTCCCTTCATGGGGAATTTGATCAAAAAATCGCACTCTTTCTCAGTCAGTTGCCGCATCCCCTCACCCTCACGGCCCATCACAATCGCGATAGGGCCCTTTAGATCCGTTTCATAAAGTGATTGAGTGGCGCGATCAGAAGTTCCCACCAGCCACACTCCCCGTTCTTTTAAATCCCGCATGGTCCGGGCGAGGTTTGTCACCTTCACAAAAGGCACACTTTCTGAAGCACCCACCGAAACACGCCGCACCGTATCAGTGAGCCCCACCGCCTTATCCTTCGGCGCGATCACGGCATCCACTCCCGCTCCGTCAGCGGTCCGTAAAATCGCGCCAAGATTGTTTGGATCCTGCACGCAGTCTAAAATCAACAACAGAGGCGCCTCAACCGCATCGAGAATCTCCTGTAAATCCCCCTCATTCTTAGGGCGAGCTTCCCGCTCACCCCGCGGCCTCGCATGCCGATTCTCCCGTGCTTCACCCGCTCTCTTTCGCATGCCCAATCCTTAAGGGGCAGGCTCTGAAATTCAAAGCGGAATTCACAAACAAGCGGGATGAATCTCTTAAGAAGATCGACTCATCCCAGAGCTCAGCGACTTGCGCGACCTCCAAGCATACATGAAAAATCCGAGGCCGATGAGGATCATAAAATAGGAGTAAAATTGCCCCTTCGTGAGCCCCATGATTTCCGCCGAATCTGGCTGGCGGACATTCTCGACCCCAATGCGGAAAATGGCATAGAGAATGAAAAAGGCCCCTGAAATAACCCCATTCCAAAGCTGTGGGAACTTGACCCGTAGCGCATAGAGAACCAGAAACACCAGCAAGCCTTCTAGCACTCCCTCGTAAAGCTGGGAGGGGTGCCTCGCCGGAGTGTGATCAGCAAGCGCTTGCAGGACCTCTGGGTTTTGGCGCGCAATCGGCTCTATCTCGTTTTCAAAAACACGGCGCGGCAAGGAAAAGTCCCCATTTAACTGCCCATAGGGTACTAAAATGGGCCCCACTCGCTCAGGATCTGCCACCGCAGCTTGGCGCAGGGCCGCTTGCAATCCTTCTTGATCTCCCTCGTAGAGTGACTTGGGGAATTTCACAGCCCACCATTTCTGCTCGCCGGTCACCGTCCCGTAGAGCTCGCCATTAATGAAGTTCGCAATGCGCCCAAAAAAGACCCCAAGGGGAGCCACAATGGCGATCCCATCCCCCATTGCTGGCCAAGAAATCTTATTCCTCCAAGCATAGACAAGCGTGAAGATCATGATCCCTAGGATCCCGCCATGCGAGGCCATCCCCCCATCCCACACCGCGATGATGGTGAGCGGGTTTTCTAGGATCGGCCCAAGGCCATCCCGCGGAATCATGTAAAACAAAACATAGCCAATCCGCCCGCCTAAAAAGACCCCGAAAATCGCAGTGTAAGTCACGACATCGCCCACTTTTTCTTCCGCGATATTCCATAAATCTCGCCGCGCTAATCTCAGAAGGATCGCATAGGCAGCCATGAAGCCCATCACATAAGAAAGGCCATACCACCGCAGCTTAATCTTCTCAGAAAAAGAGAAGATGACAGGGTCTAAGTCGTGGACATAAGCGGCAAGAATCTCGATCACGAAGAGACTCCACACTATCAGCCAAGACTTCGCAAGCGTCGGTGCAGCCTCCGAAAGAGGGGCTAAAGATGCCACAGCAGAGTGCCAGAGCTCTCATCGAGCTTAAGCCACGATTAACCAAGCCGTAAAGGCGAGGTATCCGGCCACCAAAAGCGCACCCTCCCAGCGATCCAGTTTCATCCGGTGCCACATCATCGGCATCAGAATCAAAGCCACCCCTAGCATCACGCTATAATGAACCGCAGTCACCCCCCGGCCCTCCAGCGGAGCGATGATCCCCGCCACGCCGATGACCGTGAGGAGATTAAAAATACAGGAGCCCACCGCATTCCCCACGATGATGTCGCCTTGCTTTTTCAGGGCAGCCACCACGGAAGTGGCAAGCTCCGGAAGGGAGGTTCCAAAGGCGAATAAAGTCAGCCCAATGATAGCCTCTGGCACGAGATAAAAGCGGGCGATCCTTTCACCGCCGAACACCATACGATCTGCGCCGATGACCAGAGTGATGCCCCCGATCAGCACGAGGAAGAGGCTGAAACATAAGCGCCCCTTCCCGCCACTGCGCGCGGCCTGGATCACCTCAGGAGCGATCTCCTCTGAAGCTTCCGGATCCTCCTTCTTCGCCTCGACTAAACTCGTAATAATATAGAGGACAATCCCGGCGAATAAGACTGCCGCCTCCAGCCGATCCATCACCCCGTCACGCATCATGAGAAGAAAAACCGTAGAAGCGACGAGGAGAATCGGCATCTCCCGCTTGATCACCTGCTTCTGAATCGCAATGGGAAAAATAAAGGCTCCCATGCCCAGAACGAGCGCGATATTGCAAATATTTGAGCCCACCACGTTCCCAATTGCCATCCCTCCGTTCCCATCCAAATTTGCCTTCACACTCACCACTAACTCCGGCGCGCTCGTGCCGAAGGCCACCACCGTGAGGCCGACCACGAGAGGGCTAATCCCGAAGCGAATCGCGATCTCAGAGGCTCCGCGTACGAGCCACTCAGCTCCAAAATAGAGTAAAACCAAGCCGCCAACCACCCAGCCAATATCAATCATCTCAGGCACGGGCGAACCGTGCCCCACTTCAGGGAAGAGCGCAAGAAAGTCTCCGAGCTCGGAGTAAAAGCGCTGCTCCTTAAGCTTACATATGAGGCGCGTTTCCAGTCTCCAGAACTCTTTCGCCCTCACTCCTCGCGATCACAAGCGCGCAGCAGCTATCGCCAAAGACATTCACAGCAGTGCGGCTCATATCAAGCAGGCGATCCACCGCGAGGAGTGCGATCACGGCGGTCTCGGCACCGGGGATGTTAGAACTCGTCAGAATGATCATGATCGCCACCAAAGAGGCCGACGGAATCCCCGCGACTCCCACGCTGGTGAGAAGCGCGCTGATCACGATCATGAATTGCGCAGCCATCAGGAGCTCAACCCCCATAACCTGCGCCACGAAGATCACCGCAACGCATTCATAGAGCGCGGTGCCATCCATATTGACCGTGGCCCCGAGAGGCAGCGTGAAGCTGGAGGTGGCCTTAGAAACCCCAGCATTTTCTTGGATGCAGCGCATCGTGACCGGTAAGGTGGCTGAGGAAGAAGCGGTCGAGAACGCCGTCAGCAAAGCCGTCCGCATCGCGCGGAAGTGATCGAGCGGATTCACCCCGGCCAAGAGGCGAATCACCAAGGGCATGACCACGAACATGTGGAGCCCCAAAGCCAGCAGCACCGTAAAGAAATATTTCCCGAGACTCACAAAAAGCCCCCCACCCGTCTCATAGACGACCGGCACGATGAGGGCATAAACCCCAATCGGAGCGAGGGCCATGATGCCTTGGGTGAGCTTAATCATGACCTCATTGAGCGAGATGAAGAGCTCACGCAGCGGAGCGATCTTTGGAAGCGGAAGCCGAGTCATGGTAATCGCGAAGAGGAGGCTAAAGAAAATGAGCCCCAGCATCTGGCCATTTTGAGCGGCGGCAGAGACGACATTGGTGGGGACCATGCGGAGGAAAAACCCTGAGAGTTGTTCAAAAAAACCCGCTTGCTCCGTGCCACTCACTTTCGCCTCTGCGACCTTCATTTTTTCAGACTCACTGGCTTCGTGTTGGTCGAAGGCGGCGCGAATTTCTTCATTCGGATCCCCGTTCACCAGCCCTGGCTGGATGAGATTGACTAACACGAGGCCGAGACAAATCGCCAGCAAGCTGGTGAGAGCATAGAAGCCGGCCGTCTTGCTGAGAAGCCGGCCGAAGCCCTTCACGCCATGCAAACTCGTGATGCCCACAATCACGGAGGAGACGACCAAGGGGACGATGATCATCTTAAGCAAATTCAGAAAGAGCTTACCGATAAGCTCGCATGTGACGATGACGCCATTGACAAAATCCGTAGCTCCCGTCGGCTCCTTCCCGAAGCTGCGGAAAAGCAAGCCCATCAGAGTGGCGAGGACGAGAGAGAGGAGAATTTGCCAGTGTGCTTTAATCTTCACGGCACCACGCTATGACTTCCGCCCGGCCACTCCAAGCAGGAAGCGCACTTGTTGGCGGTGGCCTTCAAGGCGGGAGGCGTAGCCCACTGCATCCGTCAAAGAAACCTTCCGCGCCAGAGTCGTGGCGATCGAGTCCCGCGCCCGCTCCCGCGTGGCAGGCCTCTCGATCAAGGCCGCACTCTTCTCGGCAATGCTGGGCTCGGAAAGCTTAGCGAAACTCAGGGCGACCCGTTGATAGGTCGAGTCACGCAGATTACGATTTGGAATCTCGGCCGCCGCACTCAGGGCGGCATCGGCATCCCCCGTCTCGGCAAAGACCTCCGCCACCAAGCCCTGAGCGCGGGCTTTATCACGAGAGTCTTCGACATTTTGGAGCTCCCGAGTCGCATCTTGCACTGCGATGCGCGCAGAGCGATCCCTCCCATAGCGGGCTTGAGTCAGGCCCACGTGGGCGAAGGCCAAGGCGCGCTCTGAGGGGGCCTCGATGTGTTGGATCGTCGCCACCGCTCCTTCGTTTTGCCCATACACCGCAGCACGCTGAGCGATCTGCCCAAAGGTCGCCTCGCGGAGCGCGCCATCCCCGATCAGGTTGGCAATGTGGCGGGCCGCCCGCGCGCCACGCTTTCTCACCTCTGCCACCGCGATCGCTTGGAGGGCGCGGAAGCGGGCCGCATCAAGATGAATCGACTGAGCACGGGCCAAAGCCCCATCGAGATCGCCGTGCCGCACTTGCAGCATCACCAATGCTTCATAGGCCTGAGCGCGGGACTGCGCGCTCGCCAAGCCTGAGTGTGAGTATGAGTGCGAGTGTGGGGAATTTGAAAAACCCACTCCCAGGCGGGAGGCCTCTCGCTTGATGAGTTGTCGCAGGGCTTGATCCCGGAAAGCGGGATCATGGAGCAGACTCACGAGGGCTTGAATCGAGCCTACCCCTCCTCGCCTCCGCAGGGCGGCGAGGCGAGCGAGCGCGGCTTCTCTCGTCGCCGCCTTCCTGATTTGAGCCAGTAAAGTACGGCTTCCATCAGAGTCTCCCATCGCGGCCCGAATGCTCGCAACAGAAGCGAAGGCGCGGTCACGCTCGTTCGGATCAGAAATCAACTGCAACGTTTGCTGAGCCTTCTCGATACCTTCAGAACGGGCCTCCCCCTCCGCAATGCTGCGCAGAGCCATGCCGCGGGCCTTTAAATCAGAGAGGCTAGAAGCGAGACGATGGGCTGCTTTGAAGTTCTTCCTCCGTGCATAAGAACGGACTAGCTCCGCCCGAGCGCGGGATTTCTCCGCCGCTTCTGGAATCCGCGCAATGAGCTCAGTGGCACGATGATAAAACCCAGCTGAGACGGCATTCTTAGCGACCTCACGGAGCGCACGTGAGGTGGCGAGAGAATCGTTTGGATCATGAGCTAGACGGCTGGCTCGATCAAACCAGTAACGCGCCGCCTCCCCATCGCCAAGACGTTGAAAGGAAAGAGCCACGAGCGAGAGATCCGCCCAGGGAGTCGGTGAAATCAGGGCGCGCTCGGCAGCCTCTAACAAGAGACGAGTCCGGATGCCCTGCACCTGATTGATGGTATTTGCCTTCTTCTCAGCCGCGATCACTGAGAGATACTGCGCATCATCTCCTGCGTCTGATTTTGCGAGAGCGAGGGGTGAAATTTTATCGAGCGGAGTGACTCGAGGCGTGGCCTGCGGTGATGGCGGGCCTAAGTCGAGCGCAAGGGCGACCTTCTCGACCTCTCCCCTTGCCAGCCCCTCGCTCGCCTGAGGAAGGATGACCCGCTGACTGAGAGACTGGGGGACCGAGTTCAGGCCTTCACCCGCCTCCGGGTCTGAGGCTGACTGGCTCGCGATCATGATCAAAATGACCAGAGCGGCAAGGGAGGGAAGGATCACTTTTCTCAAATAATCCGGCTGGGTGGGCTGGGAGGAAGGAGCCATGCGTCCTAATACGGCCGTCGTTTAGTGCAACTTACACTTTTACCTTTCTGTGACATTTTGGATTGCCGTGTTTGCTTCTCAGCCTGATCTCGCTAAGCTGTGCGCCTTGCCTAGCCATCCTCTCATTCGACGTTTTCTCCCAGCGCTCATCTTGAGCGTTTTGGGTCTTGGTGTGGCGGCATTTTTAGCGAGCCAAGAGATGGCTGAAGTGCGGGATCACCTCACGGGATTTCCGGACTCCGTGGCCAGCGCGCATCTCTTACGCCCTGCCGTCCTGACGGGCTTATGCCTCATTCCCGCGCTGGGGGCATTTTACTACGGAATGGTCGCTGCCTTAGATCGCTATATGATCCGCCAATTTCTGGGGGGATTTGCGCTTTGCTTCATCTCGCTCCTCGCGATCTGGTTCATCTCAGATCTCACCAACCACATCGGGGACTTTCAAGAAAGCGGCGAGCCTCTCGCCTTCATGGGGAAGTATTATCTTGCCGCCTTCCCGCGATTCTTCGTGGACTACGCGCCCTACGGACTCCTGCTGGGGATGCTGCTATGCCTCGGTAAACTTTCACGGGGGCAAGAGATTGTCTCCATGATTCAGACGGGGCGCGGGGTGGCACGCCTGATTCTCCCACTGATCATCATGGGCTCACTCCTAGGGCTGATTTGCCTCGGCTTTAACTACCGTTGGGCTCCGGCTGCGACTGCTTACCAAGACGCCCTCATGGAACAGGCGAAGGATGGCTCACTCAGTAAGGCGCGGAACGTGGTTTACTTTGGAGGCGAGACCAAGCGTCTCTGGCTGGTGGGGAGTTTCCCCTATGACTACCACCAAGGAGAAGCCTTGCGGAACGTGGTCATTCGCTCCTTTTGTAAAGATGGAAAACCGGAATGGCGGATGGAGGCTAAGACCGCGCAGTGGAATCGTGAAAGCCACGAATGGAGCTTTACGGAAGCCGAGCGCTGGGACTTAAGGCAGCTTTTTAATGGGCGGGTTCTGCCTCGATTTGAGGAAGATTTGCCCGATCCCCTCGTCATCGAGGCTTGGCCAGAGACGCCATGGCAGCTCATTAAGCCCGGACTACGCGCGGAGCAACTCGGCATCCCGGGGCTCTATAGTTGGCTCGTCCAAAATCGCACTTCTGAGTGGGGGAATAAGCGCCGCTTCCTCACGCAGTGGCATTACCGCTGGGCACAGCCCGGGATTTGCCTCGCGATCGTCCTACTCGCAGCTCCGCTCGGCATCGTCTTTAGTAGGCGCGGGGCCGCCGGAGGGATCGCCCTCGCAGTCTTTCTCTGTATCGCATTGCTTTTTTCATCGACCGTCTTTTTAGCACTCGGCGAGTCAGGATATCTTCCACCGCTTTGGGCGGCATGGGGCACGAACCTCCTTGCTACCGTTCTCGCTTTGGTGCTGATTCAGCGCCGTCTCGTAGGCCGCCCGATTTATCAAAGCCTTCGAAAACTCTTCCCTTCCTAAAAAACCAGCCATGAAAGAACCTTGGAGTATTAAATCCCGCGCCCGCGAGTGCACCGTGACGGGCGAACCCTTCGAGCCCGGCCAGAAGATCCGCGCCGCGATCTTCCCGGACCCAGAATCATCCGGCTATCTGCGCAAGGACTTCGCGATCGCGGCCTGGGACTCACGGGAAGAGAAAGAGGCCCCTTTCTCAACATGGATCACGACTTATGAGCCACCCGTTTTGGAAGAAAAAGTTGAGGACGTGGTGGATCAAGACCCCGAATCATTGCTGCGAAAAATGGTGGAGGAGGATGAAGCCCACACTGAAAACGTCCGCTACATTCTCGCCGTGATGCTAGAACGCCAAAAACTCCTGCGTGAGACCGATACACAGGAAGTCCCGACCGGGATGCTACGTGTCTATGAACAGCGTAAGACGGGTGACGTCTATATTATCAAAGACCCTCAAATCCCCCTCTCCGACGTCGATAAGGTGCAGGAGGAAGTGAAGCAGATGTTAGATCCAGACACGGAGCCAGACACGGAGCCAGACACGGAGCCAAACACGGAGCCAGAGGTGCGGGCGACTGACGAGGCGCCGGAGCCATCCTCAGATCAGGAAAAGAAGACACAGAAGGAGAAAGAGGAGGAATAATGCTCGCTTGGTTCCAAGACCGCTTCCCGATCTACCTCGCCCCGATGGCTGGGGTGACGGATGTGACCTTTCGTACTCTTTGTAAGGAGCTGGGAGCGGATGTGATGGTGACCGAGTTTGTCTCGGCCGAGGGCATCATGCAGGCAGATCATCGCACGAGGAAATACACCACCTTTACGGATGAGCAACGCCCAGTGGGAGTGCAGCTCTTCGGCGCGGACGGAGAGCGGATGGGCGAGGCTGCTAAGAAAATCATCGACTGGAAGCAGCCGGACTTTATCGACCTTAACTTCGGCTGCCCCGTCAATAAGGTGGTCTCTAAGAATGGAGGCTCCTCGCTCTTGCGCGATTGCCCACTCCTCTGCGAGACGGCTTCAAAAATCGTGAAAGCGGTGGGTGAACAAGTCCCTGTCACAGGCAAGATCCGCATCGGTTGGGATCAGCAAAGCATCAATGCCCCGCACGTTTGTCACTTGTTAGAAGATTGCGGTATTCAGGCCATCGCGATTCATGGCCGCACGCGCTCGCAAGGATACCGGGGAGAAGCGGACTGGGAAATCATCGATGAAAGCGCTCAGTCGGTGAAAATCCCCGTCATTGGAAATGGCGACATCGACTCTGCGGAAATTTTAAAACGGCGCAAAGAGAGCACCGCAGTCTCCGGTGTGATGATCGGGCGGGCAGCGATGCAGAATCCTTGGATTTTTTCTGAAGCGAAAACTTTTTTAGAAACAGGTGAGCTCCCGCCTCGGCCCTCGATTGCGGAACGATGGAGCTTTGTGATCCGTCACTGCCGCCTTGCGGTGGAGTCTGACCGCTACGGTGAAGAAAAGCACACTCTGATGGCGATGAGATCCCGCCTAATGACTTATTGTAAGGGTTTTCCCGGGGCTAAGCCTCTGCGACAACAGCTCTCACAAGTGACCTCGATTGCTGAGGTCGAGGAAATCGCGGAAAAGAGCCAAGCTCTCAGAATGGAGATCGCCAGCAGCGAGAACGATCAAGAATTGGAAAATAGTTAGTAAATTTTTAAAATAAAGATGATTGAACTAAATTCTTTTTTGAATTATGGTCTCGATCGTCATGAAAGCTCGCCCCCTTGCTCTTCTTTTTTTTACGTCCGTAAGCCCCTTACTCGGAGCGTCAGTCGATGAACGAGTTGACCGCCTTGAAGGTCAGGTCACCCAGCTTCAGCGTCTGGTCTCGCAGATGAAACAGGGCCTCACCTCACAGACTGCCTACGCCGCCCAAGCTTCTGAAAATTCTGGTCGTTCTGGTTACTACCGAGTGCGTTCCGGCGATTCCTTCTGGAAGATTGCCCGCACGCTCAATGTCTCTCTCTCTTCTTTGCAAGCCGCGAATCCTCGCATTGATCCCCGCCGTCTGGCGGTTGGGAAATCGATCCGGGTTCCCGGGGGCGCTGAGTTCCGCACTTCACTCACTCGCAGCGAGAGCTCCCCGAACACCCGCGGGACGAGCCGCTATCGAGTCCGTCAGGGTGACATCCTAGGCCGGATTTCTGAGAATCACGGGATCCGTCTTCATGAACTGATGAGCGCGAATCCTGGGCTGAACCCACGTCGTCTTAAAGTCGGCACGGTCTTAAACATTCCGAATCAGAGCTGCCAAAGCCAGCACGCTCAGGAGGCAGCCCCCGTCGCGCAGGTCCGTAAAACTCCCGTTTCTGCGCCTCGGACTGAGCCGCGCAAACCTGAAGCTCGCACAAGCCCAGTCTCCAGCTATCAGGGCTTGGAAGCGCGCCGAAACCCCTATCTCGCGCAAAGAGGCCAAAATCGTCAACTCGCTTTACAAAGTTCTTTTGAGAGAGCCCCTCAGCCAAAACTGGTTCCGGTGCCGAAGGATAGCCGCCTCTCTGAAATCGCGAAACTCCACTGCACTACCGTTGCACAAATCAACAAGCTCAATGATGTAAGCTTGAGCCCGGAGCAGATGATCCGGAGTGGATCGCAGCTCTATGTGCCAAGTCGTTAGAATTCTTGCACTGCGAGGACCATCTCCCTAGCTTAGGGTGTATGGAGAGTTACGAGATCTTTAAGGAGGCTTTTAAAAACTCTAGCCCGAAGGCGATCGCCGCCGAGCTAGGGGTTTCCCTATCGCTCGTTTACAAATGGGCTCAGGAGCAATCCGAGAATGGGAGTGGATCGCGTAATCCGTTAGACCGCCTGCTGGAGATCATCCGCATGACGGAAGAGGAACGGATCGTGACTTGGCTCTGCGAGAAATGTGATGGATACTTTGTAAAAAACCCGCCCAGTCAGAGTGATCAAAACTTTGAGGTGCTTCCGGCGACCAATGAGATTGTGGCACAGTTCGCAGCGCTCTTGACGCGGATTTCACAAGCTGCGCTGGATAGCTCGATCACGGAAGATGAGGCCGCAGAAATCCGCGAGCAGTGGGATCGCCTCAAGTGCTATGGTGAAGGATTTGTGCGATGCTGCGAGGAGGGTGACTTTAAGAAAATGGAGATTGAAAAAACCGATCCCTTGCCGCAGCAGGAAGAGCCTCGGCGGACGCTTTATTAGAGTGAGACTCTCCGAAAAGGAGTTTAAGAAAAAAGGAGGGATTTATTTCTCTGATCCCGATTGCTCGCATGGGTGCCGCAAGGTATAGCTTACCGCGATGTCGCAACCTGTCCGCACTCGCTTCGCCCCCTCACCGACCGGTTATCTCCATGTGGGAGGTGCCCGGACCGCGCTTTTTAATTGGCTCTATGCTAAGCACCACGGAGGCAGCTTTGTCCTCCGAGTGGAAGACACCGATGAGGCCCGTAATACTGAAGAAGCGCGCGCCGCGATCTTCGAGGGATTAGAGTGGCTAGGGCTGGATTGGGAGGGACCCGGGAATGAGGGCCAATGCGGACCATACTACCAATCTCAACGTGGCGAGATTTACGAGGAGTGGTTTGAAAAACTGCGCGAGGCCGGACGAGTTTACCAAGATGACGGAGCATGGCGCTTCCGCTTTGAGCGTAAAGCGGTCACGATGCATGACCTCGTGTGTGGTGAGGTCACCATCGATTACCGTGATGAATCAAACACCCCAGACATGGTGGTGCGGCGCTCAGATGGCTCCTTTGTCTTTCACTATGTGAACGTGGTGGACGACCTCACGATGGGGATCACGCATGCAATTCGCGGGGAAGATCACCTGATGAATACGCCCAAGCACCTACAACTCTTCGAGGCCTTCGGCTCGGCTCCCCCAGCCTATGCGCACATTCCGCTCATTCTTAATGGTGATGGCTCTAAGATGTCAAAAAGGGATGAAGGCGCCGCACTGGGTGACTACCCAAAACTCGGCTATACAGCGGAGGCGGTGGTCAATTTCCTCGCTCTCCTTGGCTGGTCCCCGAAGGATGAGCAGGAGATTTTTTCAACAGCGGAATTGATCGAAAAATTCACGCTCGAGTCGGTGAACCGCTCACCGGCGCGCTTTGATCCAGAAAAATGTCGCTGGGTGAATCAGCAACACCTTCTAAAGATGCCCGCCGAGGACTTCGTAACGGCTTGTCAATCGGAAGCCACTCCAGCGATGCTCCTCTCGATTCAGGAGAAGGTGTCTTTGCTCAATGAAGTGCCAGAAGCGGTGGCTTTTTATCTTCAAGATGATTACCCCTTCGACCCTGAGGCGCTGACAAAAGTGCAGGGAAACGCCCTCGCGGGACCACTTCTTAAAACGCTCTCCGAGACTTTTGCAAAGCTAGAGGACTGGACGCTGGCCAAGGCGAGCATCGCTGAAACCGCAAAGGCACAAGGAGCCAAGCCCGGGCAGCTCATGTTTCCTTTACGAGTCGCCCTTTCCGGGAAATCTGGGGGCCCAGATCTAGGCGCGATTCTCGAGATTCTTGGTCAAGCCGAGTGCGTGCGCCGGCTCACTCATTTCACGACACTTTTATAGGATGAACTATTTCACGCTCGATCAGATTAGCGAAGTCAACACGCTGAACGAAGGGGAGGAAAAGCCCGCACGCTACGCCGTAATCGGCAAGCCCGTCTCTCACTCACTCTCGCCACAACTCCACCAAGGAGCGCTCGATTCCCTCGATCAAGAGGCCCGCTACATTCGCGTAGAGGTGGAGCGGGGGCAGGTTGCCGAGGCCTTCGAGAAACTGTATGCGGCGGGAATCAAGGGAATCAACGTCACGGTTCCTCATAAATTAGAAGCAGTAGAAGCCTGCCATCAGGTCGATCCGGCCGCCGCAAGCATGGGAGCCGTCAACACCATCGTTTTCGATGCTCAAGGCCAGCGCAGCGGATTTAATACAGATGGCCCCGGTTTCGCGCGCGCGATCCGGGAAGAATTCGGGGTAGATCTTAAGGATCTTAAAATCATCATTATCGGCGCGGGCGGCGGCGCGGGGCGAGCCATCGCGACTCAATGTGTCTTAGAAAATTGCCCCCAAATCATCTTAGCAAATCGCACGCTCGAAAAAATCGACTCGATGATGGGAGAGCTCCAACAACTCAGCAATAGCGAAACGCTGGAGGGGCCGCGCGACCGGATTAGTACCATTTCACTCTCCGACCCTGCGCTGGAGGAAGCCATTGCAGCGAGCGAGCTGATTATTAATACCACCTCGGTGGGCCTGAAGTCAGGAGACCCCTCTCCTTTCCCGAGCCATTGGGTGGAGCCCTATCACCTCGTCTATGACAGCATCTATCATCCCTCGCGGACACGTTTGCTACGAGAGGCCGAGGGCCAAGGAGCCCGGATCGCGAATGGTTTATCTCTCCTGATTCACCAAGGCGCCCTCTCACTTGAATACTGGCTGAATCGCGAAGTGCCGATCGAAGCGATGCGGCAGGGCGTGCTCGATGCAATCAAGGACTAGCCCAACCATTGTGGAGAAATTCCACAATTTCAAAAACCCCCTCGCTCCCCACTTGGGGATTATAGCGAACACGGACCGTGACTTTTTTGTTCTGAAAAGGAGGACGATCCGTGACAAAACTCCCGTAATTTAGCAGGAGTCTTAAATCACGATCGATGATCTTTCCGCGCTCCGCTTCTAGCGGGACATAGGCGAGAAAGAACTGATCGCTGGCTTCTCCTGAAATGACGTACCCGGAGTATGTCACTTTCCCAAACTCCTGATCATAGCTAGTTTTCTTACTAATGCGGCAGCGCAGCAGCACCTCATTCCGAGGCTTTTTTTCAGCAACCTGAGCCACGCTCATCTGCGAGAGACCCAGCGAGGCATCCCAATCTAAAAGAAGCTTGTCATTGATGTGCACAAAGTAAGCCTCATAAGGCTCTCCATCGATTCGGCGCCCGTTCACCTTGAGAACTCCCCGCGTGTACGCCCCGGCCCCCTCAGAGGAGCGGATGAGCTTAGGCTGCCAACTAAAACCGGAGGTAGGATTTGTCAGGCAGTCACTTCCCCAAAGCGCGGGATCTAAGTCACCCTCCGAGCGGCTTGGTGAATCTCTCACCAGCTTTGCGATTGTTTCCGCATCCGTCGCAGCATTTGCTTGCGCGATGATCTCCTCGACCTCAGCGAGAACCTGAAGCGAGTTATCATGAAACCAGCCCAAGGGCCCTTGACTCAAGTCAACTTCGCCGACCGTCCCGACAGATGAGCCCATTCCGGAGAGGTCGATCTCTTGGCGCGGATCATCTGAAAGCCACTTTGTCACGCCAATGATGATCGCTACGACGGAGACGATCATCCCCGCGAGAATAATCCAAAGCCAGGAAGTGGACTTCCGTTTTGTCCCCCAAACATCATCCAGAACTTTCTCTTCTTCCTTCCCTTTTTGCAGTCTCCGGACTTGCTCAGCAACATCGACATGCCCCATTTCCACCTCTTCCTCTTCCATGCCCACGAGGAGGTCCTTCGCCTTTGCGAAGAGGGAATCTGCATGAGCTTTCCCCTCTTCCTTAGTCTTCCCACCTTTCCTTCTCTTACGAACTTTGCGCGTGCGCCGCACCATTCCTTCTGGAGCATCGTCTCGGATTTCATCGTCTGGTCCACTCATTTCAAAAAAGATCTTTTGTAATTATTCTCCTAGCGGGACGGTGTCGCTTTCCTCCTCATTTACGAGACTATTTTGACGGTACTTCTGGATGGCTTGGCCAAACCACGAAACCCCGAGTATCTCTTTTAAGACCATCTTGCTCTCGCCTTGGGCATTTTTTTCCCAAGCTAAGGTGACATTGATCCGCATCCCATTGGAAGGGTCTAGGGCCTTCGCCAGAATGGAGCCAAAAGGGGGCTCATCCGCCAGATGCTTCTCCCAAAGTTTCAAAAACTCTTGTCCCAATTCACTCTCGGTCCGGACCTCAACCTCTGGCGACTCGGTGACTCGATACTCATCCGCATCTTCGTAGAGAACTGGAGCGCGGTAAAAACTCAGATCAAAAGATTTGCCATCATCCTCCGTCTCACGCTTCCGCACGAGCAAGCGGAATTGTCCCTCTCGCCCGCCGAGTTCCGAGCGGAAACGAGACCACGAAATTGAGGAATACCGAGCGAAGTTTTCCCAGTCCAGTTTCCAGCCTTCGCCATCCCAGAGATGCACTGCTCCGAGGAGCTGCCCTTCTTCATCTTTCCAGATCGTTTCGATGCCAAAGTCCTTTTCCGAGAGTCTGATGACGTTTGTGGCGGCGATCTTGATGGATGATCGAGGGGCGATAAAAGGGTTCAAGCGATAGTGGTTGGCAAAGGACATGGCCAAATCAGCGGGGCTATGAATGAACTGCTCCCTCCCATTGTTGGTGGGATGATTAAGAAAGCGCTTAAAACTCCGAGAGACCTCGGGCAGGAATCGACGCAGGACTTGTTTTTTGATCACCTGCTCGTTGAGAACTTGTTGGTCTTCTTGCTCTTCACTTGGAGCACTCTTTTCTTCCCCTAAACGAAAGAGGAAAAAAATGATCGCAATGACACTGATCCAGCCCGCGAGAAATAAAATCAGGTTAAGATGCTTCTCTTTTTTAGGTCGCTTCTTCAAGCGCCGCACCCGCCGAGACCCATCGGGGAGAATCGTCTCTTCATCACGGCTGCGATGAGATTCGACTGATTTTTCAGGCACTATTTCTTCTACCGGAGGGCTAACCACTTGAATTTTCTCCAGCTCCAAAGCCTCGGGCGCCTCTCCCTTTCTCTTTGAAGTGACATTCCGGTGGATCAGCGCTTTTTTACTGTCCGGATTTCTACCGGGCACTCGAGGCACCTGAACCAGTGGAGAAGCCGCTGCGGCCCCATCACTCATCGTAGCCTCCGCACCGATCGTTGGCAGGCCGAATTTGTGATCGCATTGGCCACAAGTCACTCCCTCTTCAAGGGGGCCGTCACTTTGGACCATGGTCTGACAAGACGGACAGATAAAGACTCCCAATTTTTTGCTCATTCAGTTCCTAAGACAAGAGCTTGTATGACTTAGGCCCTATCCGTCAATCTTGCGGATTCGAAAAAAGCGACTGCGTGGCCTTCTCGACGAGAAGAGCCGCGAGACTCTCAGTCGCATGATCCAGATCTTCCACCGCCTTTTTAAGCTGAGCCACCTCTCGCTTCTCAATGGCCCCGATGACCTGATCCCGAGCCTCCTTGATTTGAGCAATCTCCCCTTCCTCCAAAACACTTCCAGCCTCAGACAAAGCCACCTCTACCGCCGGAAGCAGCTCATCCGCCTTGAGCCGGGCCTCCTCGAAGACCCGCGCATTCATATCCTCAAAAGCATGCTCCACACTCTCGCTCACCATTTGCTCCACCTTAGCCTCATTCACATCCACCGCCGCACTTCCCACCTCGATGACTAGGTCTTCATTCGTTGCCAGATCTCTTGCCAAGACCGAAAGAATTCCATCGGCATCGATCCTAAATTCCACCCCCACACGCGCTTGTCCCCGGCGAGCTGGCTGAAATGGGACCTCAAACGATCCTAGCTCCCAATTATCCTCCGCCAACTCACGCTCGCCTTGTAAGACCCGCACCTTCATGGATCGCTGTCCATCAGCGGCATTTGTAAACATTTCACCAGCTTTGCAGGGAATGGTGGTATTTCGCGCAATGAGAACATTCATCAAACCCCCCATCGTCTCGATCCCCAAACTCAAGGGAGTCACGTCAAGAAGAAGCACCTCACGCACCGTTCCCGCTAAAATCCCGGCCTGAATCGCCGCGCCTCGGGCAATCGCCTCATCAGGATGCTGGCTCAAGTCTGGTTCACGTTGGAAAACCCTCCTTACGCGCTCCTTCACCGCTGGAATCCTGCTGCTCCCACCCACCATCACCACCGCATCGAGCTCGCTCGGATCCACCCCAGCATCCAACATCGCACGCCGGCACGACGACTCCATCCGATCCAAAAACGGGGCCATCATTTTCTCAAAATCCTCCAAGCTCACTTCAATCTCACCCGTAAAAGGCATTCGAAACATCCCCTCCGTCTCGTCACTGAGAACATGCTTCAGCCGTCTGGCCTCATTGATAAAGCGGACTTTTTCCAAGTCCTCGAGCGCTCCCCAACTCAGCCCCAACTTACCCACCGCATCTTGCGCAAGAGCATCATCAAAGTCATCCCCGCCCAACTGCGTATCGCCCGCCGTTGCCGACACTTCAAAGACGCCCTCCCGCATCTCCAAAATAGAAACATCAAAGGTCCCTCCTCCTAAATCAAACACCGCCACCTTCGCTCGCTCATCCAGGCGATCTAAACCATAGGAAAGCGCCGCTGCGGTCGGCTCACTCACAATACGCACCACCTCCAAGCCCGCCACCTCACCAGCCTTCTTGGTCGCCGCCCGTTGGGCATCGTGAAAGTAAGCAGGCACAGTAATCACAGCCTTATTTACCGAGGTCTCCAGACGCTTCTCCGCCACCGCCTTCAACGACCTTAAAATCTCTGCGGAAACCTCCTCGGGAGTCACCTCACCAGCCGAGGTCTGTAAAACCCCCCTCCCAAGCAAGCGCCCACCGGACTCCTCGACGCGACGACCCATCAAGCTCTTCACACTCGTCAGAACCTCATCCACCCCGCTCCTCCGCAAGGCCTCGTGCCCCACTTCAATCTCCCCATCGACTCCATACCAAACCGCACTTGGAAGCAAGGTTCGCCCCTCTTGATCAGCTAACAAAATCGGAAACCCGGAATCGACCACCGCCACGGCCGACTGGGTCGTCCCCAGATCAATCCCTACAATCACCTCACTCATGAATCCAAATAACGGGAAAATCAACCAGCGAGCAAGGCCTCAAAAATCTTTCCCGTCGCTTCGCGCAACTGCCCCATCCACTTGCCTAGAAATAAAAGCGCTCGATAAGCTTCCTCCATCTCTGCCAAACAATTCTCCCAGCCTCGTTGATCAAACTCCGGAAATCGCTCTCGCTGACGCTCCTCCAAATCCCCCACCGCCGTCGTCAATTCCTCAAGCTTCCTTTTCAAAACCGGAACCTGAGCATCCAGCACCGCCTTCCCCAAAACGCTTCTCGCTCTCTCTCGCTCAGAAACAAAAGACCTCACCTCCTCCAGCACCGCTGCCACCGGAGAAAACAAATCCATGATCTCCGCGGGCACGCTCCCTCGGCCAGCTAAATCAGCTCCAGACAGTTCAAGCGCAACCTTCAATCGCGACACCGGAACTTTCAGTAAGTCCCCAGCCTTAGAAATTTCGGAAAACTCCTCAGCATCGCCACCCGCATCTGGATGAGCCGATTTCGCGAGCTGTCGCAATTCCTCTTCCAGTTCACTGGCATTCAGATCCAGTTTTCGAGGCAGTCCAATTCGAGAGAAAGGATCCATTAAGCTGCAAAACTTTCGCCACACGAACAAGTCACCACCGCATTGGGATTGCTCACCTTAAAACCACCTTGTTGAAGATCATCCGAATAGTCCAACTCACTCCCACTCACAAAAAGCGCACTTTTGGGATCGATCACAACATCGACCCCATTACTAGAAACCATGATATCTCTATCCCGTGGACCATCTACCAAATCCATCTGATATTGCAAACCACTGCAGCCCCCGCCCACTACCGCGATGCGCAGTGCCCCGTCTTCCTTCCCCTGCTTCTCCCACAGCCCTAGAAGATGCTGAGATGCTCCATCTAGGACTCTCACCAATTTTTCGTTTCCGATTGTATATCCACCCTTCACGCTGCCCCAGACCCTAGCAGATCGGCCCTCCTCCGCAACACCTGATCGAAAAAGTCCTCATCCATCAAAAAAAATCACCCGTAAACTTTCTAGTTGAATCAAAGTTCAAAAACGGCCAAATTTCCCTATCAAATAACCATCATGAAGATCCCCTCCCTCATCCTCACAAGCGCTCTCACCCTTTCATTGGGAGCTGATACCGTCTACACGGTCCCCCAAGGTTACACAAAAGTAACAATCGCCGCAGCTCCAAGCGCTGGCTCAACCAGCCTCACCGCAATTTCTGCCACCCTCCTGAACGAGCTGGCCTTCTCAGGCGCTGCGACGATCGACTCAGCGAGCTTCGATGCTGACCCGGACGACAACCCGCAAACCGTCGACGGCGTTCAAGAAGTCTCCGTTTCCGGGGTAACTTGGACCGAGGGACAATGGACGAATGAACCTCACGTGGTTTATGTCGCAGATGGAAATGATGCTGAGCAAGCCTTCCTCATCTCTAGTCACACCACCACCGGGGAAATCACCCTCTCTACCCCCTTCGATCTCACAAGATCGACCGATCATGACAAGGACGCCAGCACTCCAGACCAAGCGCGCTTCCCCTCCTCCACAAACCTGAAAATCCGCCCCGCAAATACTCTGCAAAGCATCTTCACCACTCAAATTAGCGACTTTGCAGGTGATGATCGGATCTTCGTCTGGACAGGCTCCGAGTGGACCTCTTTTCTGAGAAATGGCTTCGGGAACTGGGCCCCAGCAACAAGCCCCTTCGGTAATGCCAATGATACCGTAATTTTCCCCGATGAGGGCATGTTTATCCTCCGGACCGCTACCACAGACATTACTCTCACACTTTTCGGAGAAGTCCCCGCCGTCAACCAGATCACCAACCTCCAACAACAAGCACTTCTCTCCAGCCGTATTCCCATTGACACCACTCTCAGCGGACTCGGTCTCAATAACTCTGACTGGAACCCCGATGACCGCGCCTTCATCTGGAATGGCACCGAGTGGGTCGGCTACTTCGTAAACGGCTTGGGTAATTGGGCCCCTGATACAAATCCCTTCGGAAACTCAAATGACCTGCTTATCGAGGCTAACTCAGCCGTCTTTGTCACCCGCGAAGCTTCGATTTCAGACGCTGCCGACGCTGCCGTTATCACACCGCTCAATTACAATCCATTTGAACCAACGAGTGAGATCGGCCAATAGGAAAGCACACTCCTCGCTCACAAACTCTAAGCTCACTTAAATTAACAAAATTCACACACCATTCATTAATGAAACGACATTCCGCACTTCTTCTCTTATCATCAGCGCACCTTTCCAGCGCTGCAGTCGTCACCATCGGGGCTAGCTCATTTTCTAACTTTTTCGACGCTGAAGGAGTAAACCTACCGGTAGATTCTAGAGTCCAGATTGGCTTCTTTTCCGGATTAACAGTCGTCCGAGATGGCGATGGACGGCAAGCCAACGGACCAGCAAGCTTCACCCAAGAAGACTGGGATACTTTCACTCCTTTCGATGAGACACTCTTCGGTACTTTTGATGCCGATGGCGATGCCGGAAGCGATTTCGACTCTGTCTTAAGCGCCAGCTACACCTTCGATACCGACTCAGTTGACGGTCTCGAGTTCCTCGCCTTCATCGGCTTCAGAATCTTTGACACCACCAGTGACGACCTCGCCGGAGCGATGTTCAACACCGTCGCCAGAACCGTCTCCACTTGGGAATTTACGGATCCCTCCATCGTGACCAATCAGCCCCCGTCTCCCAGCATCCCTCTCCCCGAGCAAACCCCTGCCGGAACCGTTTTCTGGGAGGATAATGACAACCCATTCCGCACTAGCATTTCCCCCATCCCAGAGCCCAGCACTGGCCTCACACTCCTTCTCGGCACCAGCCTCCTTCTTGGATCACGCCGCCGGAAGTAGTTCCTTCCCTCTTTTTCAAAAAGCCTCCGCCCCTCGGGTCGGGGGCTTTTTTTATTCTTCCAACATTGCTGACATTGCACTGAAGAAACCCCGGAGCTCATCATCTGAAGCCTCCGCGCCCATAATATCATCATAATCCTCCTCCTGCACCCAATCAGGATTAAGCTCCGAGATAAAACTACTGCGCTCACAAGCCTCCTCCTTCCCCCACTTCACTCGAGTCGCGCAATAGGTCATCGTCATCCGCTCCTTCGCCCTCGTGATTCCCACGTAGAGTAATCTCCGCTCCTCATCTCTCGTCCCCTCTTCCACGCTCCGCTTGTGTGGTAAGATCCCCTCCTCTAAGCCCACCAAATAAACCACCGGATATTCTAAGCCCTTAGCCGCATGCAGGGTGATCAAGGTCACACCGCTTTTCTTGTCCAAGTCATCCTCTTTCTCGGAGTCCAGAGCCGTTTTATCTAAAAACTCCCCCAGCGTCTTCCCTTTCTTAATGGCCTCAGTGATCGAGGCCACAGTCGTGCTGACTCCTTCGCGCCGCGCGTCCTTCTCTTTATCAGTCTTACACTGCCTCATCAGCCATTCATGGAAATCCATCTCACGGAGCCACTCATCAATCACCACCCCCGCATTCGTTCCATCCACCAATGATCTCCGACCTTCCTCAACTTGAAGAACGAAGGCACGAAGCGAATTCATCACCTTCGAGCTCAACTGGCTCAAAAACTCCTCATCAATCAGAGTTTTCCAAATCCCTTGATCCTTCTCCCGGCTCCACTCAAGAGCAGCCATCGATGTCGTATTTCCAATCCCTCGTGGCGGAGTATTCAAAACACGAAGAAGAGGAATATCTAGCTCTGGATTATCCAAAACCTGCGCATAACTTAAAACATCCTTCACCTCCTTGCGGTCATAGAAACTCTGAGCCCCCACCATCCGATAAGGAATCTTAGACTCCCGCAGCGCCTCCTCCATCTTACGAATCTGGCCATTTGTCCGAAAAAGCACTGCAAAGTCCTCCAAAACACGTCCCTCCTCCCGCTGCGTGATGATCTCTGAGACGATCCATTCAGCCTCTTCCTGATCCCCAGGCATCGACACCAATCGCACCAAGTCTCCTCCCGGAATCGTCGCCCTCAATTTTTTTTCCCGACGTCCCACGTTGTTTTTAATGAGACTGTTTGCCACCTCCAAAACTGCCTGACTACTCCGATAATTTTCTTCTAACAAAATCACCTTAGGATTCGGGAAAAAGCGCTCGAACTGGAGGATATTAGCCACCTCGGCACCCCGCCAACCATAGATCGATTGATCATCATCCCCGACCACACAAATGTTAAAAGGCTCCGCCACCAACTGCTGCAAAAGCCTCATCTGCAAGCTGTTCGTATCTTGAAACTCATCCACCGTAATGTAACGGAATTTGTCCTGCCAATAGCTCCTGACCTCAGGATACTCGCGCAGAACCCGTTCCCCCAATAAAAGCAGATCATCAAAATCCACCGCATTCTGAGCTCGTAATTCATTCTGATACGCCACTGCAATCTCAGCAATCAGATCATCCTCGATGCTCGTAAAAGGCTTCTCGGCATTCTTGCATCGAGAAATCTCTCCCATCACCTCCCCCGGCTTAAGGTTTAACTTCCCTCCCCCCTTCCGCACGATCAACTGGCGAATCATCCCAGTTTGATCTCCCCCCGCCATCACAGCAAATTTTTTCTGATACCCGAGCGAGCCGATATCGCGCTTCAGAATCCGGAGACACAACGAATGGAAGGTGCACACTGTCAGGGCTTTCCCCTTCTTTTTTCCCACCATCCCCACGACCCGCTCCGCCATTTCAGAGGCTGATTTATTCGTAAAAGTGACCGCTAAGATATTCTCCGCGCTCACCCCATTTTCGAGCAAAGCAGACATCCGGCAAGTCACCGTTCGCGTCTTCCCTGTTCCCGCTCCAGCCAAGATCAAGACAGGCCCATCCAGACACAACACCGCCTCACGCTGCGCCCGGTTTAATGACTCGATCGAAAATCCTCCTGCCATAGCTTCTCTCCCTTGAGAAAAGGCCCTCCTCTCCCAAAACGCAAGCGTCCCCTCACAAGATCTCTCAATTATGATTTGCCAAGCTCGCTCTCCCTCGTTACTAAATTCCAAGCGATCATTTTTTTTGTGATCGCTCGAAATTAATCCAAACTCTCAATACAATATGAGCCAAATTATTCCTACCATCACTTCCGGTATCGCTGGACCTCTCGGTGTTCTTCACCTTCCTCGCCTCTGGCAAAAAGCTTCTCTCGACGCCGTCGGCAAGCTTCATAGCGACTACCCCGCTGCAGGTGCTGGTTTCGATCAAATGACTCTCGATGCCCTCGGCATCAACCGCGAGGCATTCCTCGAGTATGTCAAAGCAAACAAGCCTTCCTACACTCAGTGCGAGCAGTGGATCCTCGACCAAAAAGGAGGCTCACTTGATGCCTCCGCTGTCGATGCTCACAACGCAGCGGTCGTCGGATACAACCACGACGACGCCACCCGCGGAGCGATCCTCTCAGCAGTAGGCATCGCGGACACCGGAGCGATCCTTGACGCCGTGAACCTCAACAACCTTGAGGACTGGCAAGACTTCTACGCGCAAGAAATCGCCTAAATCCACCCTGGATTTTCCTCCACCCCCCTCGCTTAACCAAGCTTCGGGGGTTTTTTATGCCTCCATTTCTGGCGATCCCATCTTGCCGGCCCATCCCATCTAGGACTTGCGCTGCTCTTCCTCCCTCAGCCTCCAAAGCTTCTTCGCAGCAGCAATTGCCGCACCGAGTTCCTCGAGCTCCACAGACTTCGCCCCCACATCCCCCCCCCTCGCACCATAAGTCACCGCCTCATATCGCTGAACTAAGCCCACCCCCTGATCCGGCAGATTTTCTCTCAACCAGACCCCCATCGGCAGTGCGCTAGGCCGTGGCCCAACTCGCCGCGCCAACCAACGCTCGAATTCTCGTAAATATCCCTGCTTGCGGATTTCCAACTCCCAGTCTCCGAGAGGCCCTCCCCCCTCTCGCCCCCGATTTTTCAGCATTTTATAGCTGAGATAAATCAACAAAAGAGCCCCTAACAAAATCAAGATTACCTTAAATCCCGCTACCACAGACGGCCTCGAGAACCAGAGCACAAGATGACACTTCGCCTTCTGAAACCAATCAGAAATCATCTGATACCAAGGCTCCCGATCATTCCCCGCAAGCCAATCTCCAGGAGTCAAATCCACCGTAACCCACTTCCCCCCTCGGCACCTCCACAAGGCTTGGGAGGCCCCAGGCTTTGATTCATCAACCCACCTCCCGCCCACATAAGCCTGACTCCAAGCATGGGCATGCTTTCCTCGAAGCACATACTCATTCTCATCATCGCCCGTCTCCCTTACCACAAAGCCCACCACATAACGGCTCGGGATCCCCATTCGCCGCAGAAGCAAGGTACTTGCCCCCGCAAAATATTCACAATGCCCCTCTCTCTTCTGATTCACAAATTCCGACATCGGAGCGCTTAAATCTGCGCCCGTTAAAAATAACGAATATTGAAAATCCTGCTCAAAAGCCGCCTCGATCACTCGCTGCACCTCCAGCGCCTCCGCCTCCGAGAGATTCTGCGGCGGTAGCTTCTGGCTTGCCTCCACTCGCCGTCCTTTCCGCATATTGGGCGCCCAATCAACTGGCGAAAGCCCCAGCTCCTCTAAGAACTGGTCTAAGCCCGCCTCCTCCCGCGATGGGCAAAGCAGATCCATCATGGAGGGATCATGCTCCACCGCCTCCAGCCCCTCATCTGCCAAGAGCCTAATGCGCATCGCCGCCTGCCTCGGCGCGTTCAGTTGAATCGCCCCCATCGAGTTCGCCGAGAGAACCTCGGTCTCCACCTGCTCCAGCTTTTTAGTCCGTAGAGGGTGAGGGACTAGGCTCTGATCGGAGACCATCCCCACCAGCTCCCCGCGCATCCCATACTCCCCCACGCCCAAGTCCTTCTGATGGAACAAAAAAGCCCCCTCACCCACCTCCAAGAATTTTTCAAAATCCCCGCCCATGTCTCGCTCGCTCGAGATACGCTCACGGTGTGAGTTCCTTCGCATCCGCGCCCTCCACAAATCACCCTCAGGCCAATTATAAGAAGAAAGTTTCACCACCTCAGGAAGCTTTCCTCCCTCATGATAATAGCGCCAAAGAATCTTAGGACTCAGCTGAAGCTTATGCACCTGCCCGATCGAGGTCAGCGTTTCAAAAGGACTCCCAGACTGATCTGACTGGCGCGTCAGGCTCTTAATAAAGCGATCATAGACCCACACCACTCCACCCACCATGAACAGCGCCAGCAGCAGGGAGGCCAAATACGCAAAAAACCACGCTCCCCACGCTCTCGCAGTGCCGTGACGCAGCCCCCCGTTCATCCCCACCAGACCCCAGCCCACTAACAAGAAGGCCCCAATTGCGTATGAAATCTCCTCCCCCCCCAGCTTCAGAATATTCCCATTCGCAATCCCCGCTCCAATCAGAATCAAGAAGAAATAAGGATAAGATAAGTCCATCTCACTCACTCGCACTTCCCTCCCAGCCTTCCGATCCGCCGCCATCTTACGCCGCGCAATGAAGGAAAAGGTCGTCATTGGCACGCCACGGTCCGAGCAATACTGCTGAGCCAGAGCCAGCGGCATCATCATGAAAGGAAACCATGAAAGGAGATTTAAAAAATCCCGCATCGAGGCCTCCTCAATTTGCGTCAGCCCCAGCGCCGCAACAATAAAGATTAAAACCGAAAGCTGCCACGCCCGGGCGAACCCCTTCTCGCCAAAAGCCCACCTCAGACTCGTCCAATGCCTCCCCTCCACCAAAATCGCCGCCGCTAAGGCCGCCAAAGGCTGATCATGCATCGCCCCCCAAAATAAAAAAGTCACCCCCAGCAACAAGCGAGGCACACTCATAAACATGACCGCCTCCCTCCTCATCCCTTCAATAAATCCTCCTGAACATGATCGACCCGTAAGCAATGAGCTCCAGCCCAGGCCCCTACCCCTACCCCTACCCCCGCCGCTTCATCCTCACTCATCGCCGTCTCTCTCTTCGTCACCTTCCCCGTCACCTTCTCA
>CALDZJ010000022.1 GCA_937944055.1 uncultured Verrucomicrobiales bacterium
AACGAAAACAAAAATGAAAACAAATACTCTCAAAGCAGCTGCCGCTGCAGGGCTCAGCGCCCTCCTCATGGGCAGCGCCGCAGCCCAGTCGGTGTCTCAACCTGTCGGTTACGAGACCATCACGATTGATCAACAGTTTAACTACATGGGACTTCGTCTTGTGGGTGCTCCCGTCGCTACCGATACTGTTGCTTCTGCCGACGTGGATTCTGGAGAAATCACCCTAACTGCGGCGGATGTTGCAGATGGCTCATATGTCGTTGAGGTCGTTGACGGTGACGCGGAGGGCGCAGTCGTTCTTGGAACGGCATCAGGCGGTGTTATCACGATCCCTACTACAGTTCTCAATAATTTGGAGGAAGGCGCTACCGTAACTGTTCGTCAGCCACAGACTTTAGCGAGTATTTTTGGAGATCCGGTCGACGGGCTTTCTGATTCGACTCAGGGCATCAGCGGTGCTGGAGGTGCTGGAGGCGCCGATCTTGTTCTTGTTCCTAACGGGGATGATAGCTTCACCACTTATTTTTACTTCACAGGGGGCTTTGGTGGCAGTGGAGCTGGCTGGCAAGAGCTTCAAGCAGATGGAGGTGTTGTTCCCGTAGATGCAGCGGAGATCAATCTCGTTTATACCGATGGAATCATTGTTCAGAACCGGGGAGACGACAATCAGGTTGTAGTAAGCGGTTCAGTTAAGACCACCACAACTGCACCTGCACTTACTTCCCAATTTAATTACTTGAGCACGGTTTACCCAGCCGGGGCGACTCTTTCTACGGCGTTCGACGATCCAGAAAATCCTGGGGTGCTAGCCGACGGGACTATCGGTGGTGCTGGTGGTGCTGGTGGTGCTGATCTCGTATTTGTCCCTAATGGGGCCGCATTCGATATTTACTTCTACTTCACAGGAGGCTTTGGTGGAACTGGAGCTGGTTGGAGACAGCTTGATCAGGCGAGTGGAACTGCGACAGCGGTTGATTCCACAGCCGTCTCACTCGATTCAGTCTCCGGAATTATTGTCCAGAATCGTGGCGAGCTTCCTCAAGGTGTGACCATCACAGCCCCATCTTTCTACGCAGGCCTGTAAAATTTAGCCTTTAAATTAATCTAACTAAAAAATATGAAAAAAACTATCATCGCGAATCTCGCAGTTCTTGCTTCGCTGTCGAGTGCAAGCGCTTATACTGTCTCATTCATTAACGTCACGTCTACGAATGAGTTTTCGGTCCCAGTCGTTGATAACGCCGGTAACCCTATTGGAGTCGATTCTGGATTTGTTTCCGCGGGTACTTTTTCGGTAGCTCCGGTATTTACTGGCGCCCCCACTGATATTCAAGTGATCCAAAGCACCTTCTCTTCATTCGGCGACGGAGGTTCGAGTTTCTCTAATCTGCCATCCATTGATGGATTCTTCGACGGTAGCCGCAGTGCTCCAATTCCTTTCGAGTCGACCGATCCTCCCGTTGGAGAGAGTGTTTTTGTGGTGATCGGAAACGGAGATTCATTGTCTTCTTCTACTGAATTTGCTGTTTTTGACCCAGGTATGGTATTTGGGACAGACACAGCCGTCGGCTCAGGAGCTCTTGATGTGGACGTTAACAGCACGACTTTGACAGCAGACAATTTGATTTTCGGAAATATCCTCGAAAACCAGACGCTTGAGCAGACTGGTGGACTCGTCTTCGAGGAGACCATCCAGCTGACTGGCGCGATTCCTGAGCCATCCACAGGCCTTCTTGCAGCGCTTGCTGGACTTGCGCTTGCAGCGCGTCGCCGTCGCTAGTCGATTGCTTCATAGGACAACAACCGTTTTACTTTTTGTTTTCACGACCGCTTTCTTCGGAAAGCGGTCGTTTCTTTTTGCATTGATGGCTTTTAGGCGGGAGTGGTGAGCAGTCGTGGGTTTCGTTCGGTGAACGTAGAGTTCCTTTTTTTTGGGGGATTAAGGACGGTAAATACTGAGAGAATTCCCCCAGATCGATTTCTCTTAAAACGACTCATATGGTTGGGATTGGCCCTCGGGATTGGCCCTTGGGATTGGTTTTTGTGAAGGGCCTTCTTGGGGCGGTCGTGCTTTTTTTCTTATGTGATTGGGGGAGGGTGAATGGGGTGAAGCTGGGATCGCAGGGCGATCGAGGCTGGGAGAGGCGAAGCAGGGATTTCACAGATTCTCACGGATTTGGTTTTTGAGGGAATCTTCAGAATTTGGGTTTCAAAATACTCCTCTCCAAGTTCTGCGAGATTCCGTGAAATCGGTGGTTTAAAAACACGAACTCGGTGACCGTGGGGAGGAGGTTTCTTGTCAGTCTCCCTCGCTGGATAAGCTTGGCTAGTATCGCGGATTCTGGTGATCGCTATTTCAGAGGAAGCTTGCTAGGGTGCAGGTCGTGAAAGTTCAGAAGGCTAACTTTGTTAAGAGTGCGATTTCGTTGGAGGCTTGTCCTTCACCCGATCTTCCGGAGTTTTCTTTCATTGGGCGCTCTAATGTTGGGAAGTCATCTCTCATTAACTTGCTGACAAATAAGGAAGGCTTAGCTCGGGTTTCTAAAACGCCAGGGCGGACGCGGGAGATTAATTTTTTTAAGATCAATGAGCGCTGGAGTCTGGTTGATCTGCCGGGATATGGATATGCGAAAGTCTCGAAGACTCAGCGGGAGCAATTTAATGAGTTCGTCTCAGAGTATCTTTTAAATCGTGAGAGTCTTTTGGGGACTTTTGTTCTGATCGATTCCCGGCATAGCCCGCAGAAGATCGATTTGCAGTTTGTCGCTTGGTTGGTGGAGCTTGGTTTGCCGTTTGCGCTGATTTTCACGAAGATTGATAAGAGTAAAGCAAAGGTGGTGCAGAAGAATGTGCAGCTCTTTCTGGAGGCGATGAGAGAATTTAGCGATGGCTCGCCTATTTATTTTGAATCATCTGTGACGACGCGCAGCGGGAGGAAGGAGATTTTAGGCTTTGTGGAGGAGGCTCTTGCTCAGTTCTAGTTGGCTGGTCCTGAGCGTTCCTGGAAAATTTAGTGACTATTTCTCGACAAAGAAGGATGAGCCAAGCTGTATTATAGGCAGATATGAATCGAAGAAAATCACTCACGACCCTTTCTGGAGGTGCCGCAACTGCCGCTATTTTTTCTGCTCTTGGAGCTCAGGTGAAGGCTGCTGAAGAAGAGGCCTCGAAAAATGGGGCGAAATTTAAGCACTCAGTTTGCCATTGGTGTTTTGGTAAGATCCCGCTGGATCAATTTTGTGTTGAGGTGAAGAAGATGGGCATTGAGTCGGTTGAGATTCTTGTTCCGAGTCAGTGGGCAACTGCCGCTAAGCATGATTTGACCTGTGCCATGGGGCGGGCTGTTCCGATCAATGGCATCGGCAGCATCGGAAATTCTTTTGAGAAGAAGGAGAATCATGACACGCTTGTGGAGGTCTATGAGCGGGCGATCACTTTGGCGGCGAAGGCGGGGAATGTGCCACAGATTGTTGCTTTTTCGGGAAATCGAAATGGTCTCACGGATGAGGAGGGCTTGAAGAACTGTATTGAGGGGATGAAGCGGATCGCGCCAATCGCGGAGAAGCACAATATTACGATTTCGATGGAGCTCTTGAACTCTAAGGTGAACCATAAGGACTATCTCTGTGACCGGACGCAGTGGGGGGTTGATTTGGTGAATGCGGTGGGCTCAGACCGCGTTAAGCTGCTTTATGACATTTATCACATGCAGGTGATGGAGGGTGACTGCATCGCTACATTTACGAAGCATAAGGAGGCAATCTCGCACTTCCACACGGCGGGTGTCCCGGGGCGTAATGAGATCGATGATACGCAGGAGTTGAACTATAAGGGCATTTGCAACGCGCTGGCAGC
>CALDZJ010000023.1 GCA_937944055.1 uncultured Verrucomicrobiales bacterium
TAAAAAACGAATTGCAGCCTATAAGTGCAAGGAAAAGGTCATGAATATTTCCGCGAGAGTTCCTCGAAGACCACAAGCATTCGCGCCGCCACTCTCTCCGGTGAATAAACCTCACGCAACTTTAGCCCACAGTTCCTAATCTCATCCGCATCCATCGCCAAAACTTCCTCTAAGGCTTCAAAAAGCGAGCAGGGGTGATCGAGCATCATTCCCCCTTTGCAAGTTGCGACACTTAAGATCTCTTCGACTGAGGTTTCTCGCACAAAGCAAACTGGAGTCCCTAGATAATAGGCCTCAAGAGCAGGCAAACCAAAACCCTCAATCTCTGATGGTAAAATAAGGGCCCTCGCTCCTAAGTAGGCCTCCTTGAGCTCATCGTCCGACAGGAACGGACGCTTTTTGATCAATCGGCTCTCTTTTACCAATTCCCTCACTTCTTCTGGAATCGAACCAACGAGATGGAGAGTAGGAAGGCGCCTACCTTCAGCTTCTGCCTCACTCCATTGAGTGACCAAGCCCGCAGTTCCTTTGTGCGGCTCTACCGATGCCAGATGTAAGACATAGTTATCTTTTTTAGGGGCAGACACTTGAGGAATGTCATGGTAGGCACAGGGCTCATAAGTGACAGTCACTTCTTTCTCAGGGATCTTATGACGCCGCATGAAATTTTGAATTTGCTCTTTTGAAGACTGCGAGACCGTCAAGACCCGATCAGCCCTCTGCAAAGTATGCTTTAAAACCTTTGCCCAATAGCTGTATTCCAGTTGACTGCGCCACTTAGGGTAGTGGTCTTCATCATATTGAATGATCGTGTCATGGATCGTAACCACTGATGGACTACAAAAAAAGCTCAGAAATGGCAGGTAACCTTTCGGATAATAGTTCACTGCCCCTCTCTCTCTGCCTAATTTTAACATTGGATGAAGATGATCAGTTAAAAAACGCGCACCCTTCCAGCGTGTCCCCCATGGGAGAATGATCGAGGTCGCCAACTCCTTCGCGATTCGCTGAGAGCTCTGGGAGACAATTGTGTTCAAACGGACACTTCCATTCTCCACCAGAGCTTTCAACACCATCACAGACATTCGCGAGATTCCAAAACTTCGATCATAACCCGGGTTCTGATCGGCAAGATAAACCGATACTGGTAATTTGCGATCCCCCCCCCCAACAGCCCGTGTTTTAGCCACTAATCCTCCTATTGAAGCCTGACAAAGATGATCGAGAGCTTTTTTGAAGTTCAAAGAAAACGAGGCTAGTCGAAAATTCTCTACAAATCGTTCACGAAGCTCAAATCCCTTGCTCTCACCTTCCGCTTGACGAAGATCCCGGCAACATTGTAACAAAATCTCTGCATAGGCTTCAGAGTTCCCAGGCGTCGCAAGATAAGGGTAGCAACTAGGCAAAACACCTCTCACCCCGTCTGAGGCCGTTGCCACGATTTGCATCCCATGAGCCATCGCCTCCACAGTTGTGAGCCCAAAACTCTCCCAACGACTGGCGGACAGAAAGATATCATGCTCGCGATAAGCTTTGTTTTTTTCAGCCTCTCCTAAGTATCCTAAAATTGTAAGTTTCAGCCGATCTTTTCCAAAACATTTCAGGTCCTCGATCGCTTTCTCAAATTCCGCCAAAAAATCGCCTCGCACCCCTCCCGCAAAAGTCAGCTCATAAGACCACAACTCTCCTCCACGTCGTAGCAAGGCGGCAACGGCATCTAACGCCTCAAAAAGCCCTTTTTCACGAGTCCCGTGAGACAGAAAAAGAATTTTGAAAACCGGGCACTCCGATTTAGAGAGATTTTCAAAGGCTTCTCTCCGTTGATTTCCCAATTTCTCCAAAAAATGAGGAACAGGGTCTGCGATACCGTTATTCACAACCAGCGAGTGTAGAGACCCCACAGTAGCAGCATCCTTCCCAGAAGTCTCAGAAACAGAAATCGAAGCAAATGGTTCGTTGAGAACCCAACGACTCACAGCCCGAGCACAGCGATTAATCCACCGAGGCCCAAGTAAAGTCACTCTTTCACATCCATTTGCCCATTCTCCCTGTCCAATGGCATGCCAGTGAAAAATGACTTTCCGATAAAAAATCCGTAAAACCCCCAGAACGAACCAATCACGAAAAACTGCACTCCACTTCGCTGGTCCTGGGACGTAGTAAAGAATCGGAGCCGACAGCTGTATTCTAAGAAAAATCGCTTGGACCAAGAAACCAACGATCAATACTGCCTTCCTTGGAGAGCTCTCCCCGACATCTTCCAAGGTTTCAGAAAAACGCGCATTAATATGATGAATATCATAACAGTCCGGATGCTCTCGAAGCGCTTCCAAGGCGAGTCTTACCATACGACTCTGCCCATGTTCAGGGGGCGGAACCTGTGCAAAAAAGACCAGCGGAATCGCCTGCTTTTGATTCGACGGTAAACTTTTTTTAACTAACTTCATATCTCGCCTGCTTAAGAAAGCGACACTTAGAGATTTTAGGGCCTAAACAGCGTCAATGACTTCCAGAAGTTCTTTGAACCCTTCCAGACCTGAAGCAAATGAAAAGGCGACCGCCGCGGTAATCAACTCATCGTGGAAATCTCCCCAAGCGGCAACCTTTAGGTATCGAGCATAAGGCTCCGTTTTTAAGGTCATTTTCAACGACCTCACGATCTCATTCGCTGACAAGCCCTGCACCAAGCGCATCTCTTGAGCCAGAAAATGAACGACGTCAAAACCCGAAACTCCTCTCGCAACCCCCCATTCCCAATCCAGCGCAAGCACCTTTCCGGTTTGATCCTTAATCAAATTCCATGGAGCAAAATCCCCATGCCGGATTGAGGGTTTGATGCTTAGGTCTTTCAAACGCGCTAGGTGATCTTCTCCCTGGGGCAAGACAGAGAGAACGGACTCAATTTTTTCCCACTCCGCAAAACTCCCTAAAGGACACCGCGCCTCATCGAGGAACCAATCACTCAGGAGATTGACATAGATCTCCGGATCATTCGCTTTTAACATCCCTCCATTGAGGTAAGGCATCCTCATGACCCCGATCTCTTCGCGATGGTGGGTCCCTAAAACTTCAGGAATACCACTCCGCCCTTTCGGAAGTTGCGCAATAGTCTGGGCTTCCCCCTCAATCAACGTCACGCCCTCTTTTCCAAACGCAATTTTGGCAACTTCAAAACCGTTCTGAGCTCGAAAAGACACAATGGCCCTGCGCACAAGGTGATCTGGATTCCCCAGTAAAACCCCCGCCGACCCTCGGCGCACTTGGAGATCCTCTCCCGCTTCGCTCTCCGGTTCCTGCCCCTCATCCCCCAACACCACCCGCTTTAAGAAGAAGCTCTGGATCCCTAAGCGCACCGCAAGAGTGATCGCTTGGACAAACACCTTGGCGATGAATCTTTGCGGTTGATACAGACGCAGCGCCATGAGGGCTGCTTCCTTATCGCGAGGAAGGGCGAGTAAGACTCGCCCCCCTTTCTTCACAAGGTAAAGTTCCTCCCCTGCTGCTCTCGGCGCACCAAGTGCTCCGAGGGAGCGCGCTATGATCTCTTGGTCGGTCATCTTAGTCTTGCTCACACTCTTCAAGGATTTGAAGATACTTCGGGACCAAAGCAGAAGACGCCCATCCGGAGGTCTTCTTTTCATCAACCTTGAGTGGGCCCGCCTGATAAGCCTCCCACAGGCGCCTCAGCGCGTCTATCCCCTGTTCCACATCATCATTTTGACAAGAATACTGCGCCATTCCAGCGTTCTCTAATACTCCCCTCATTTCCGACCCCTCCGGCACAAAAGCCAGAATCGGACGTCGAGCTCCGAAGTAATCGACAATCTTACTCGGCATAAAAAGGTTATGCTCCGGCGCGACAATCAAGAGAAGGACGGGGCTCGTCTGGAGACGCTGCAGATACTGCTCGTAAGGAACTGCTTCATTGATTTCGCAAACATCTCGCAGCCCCAATTCCTCGACATACGAATCATGTCGTGACAACCAACTCCCATAGAAAACAAAGCGAGTGGCTTGCCGAGCTTCAGAAAATCGCTCTAAAAATCCAGCAAGGGACCTTAGAAAAATTTCCGGCGAACGCGCCCCCGTGAGGTCAAAGTTTCCATAGTATCCAATCTCAAACCTCTTCCCGGTCTCCCCAGGAGCGCAAAAAGCCACCTCATCATAAAAGTAAGGGAGGTGCTCAGTTCGCTCTGCGGGCACCGTTCCTCTCTCCACATAAGTGAAGCGGTTGGAATCTGCAGTGAAAACCACCCGCCCCGCCGCGTGCAAAGCCTTTTTCTCCAACCGCTTCAGACGCCCAAGCATCATCCGCTGAAAAAACGACTTCCGGGGAAACCTTTCAAACTGCGGAGTGACCGACTCTTGGAAATCAAAAACCCAGCTCCGGTCCACAATCCCATAATCGCCACTCAGCAGAACCGAAGGAGGATACACAAAAGCAAGAACACGATCATAATTCCCTTTTTCCCTCTTAAGCTTTCTGAAAGTTTTTCTAGCCCACAAGGCGCAAAAATCGGGGAAAAGGAGACCATTCGCGGCAAAGCCTAAAATCTTAGCCAGCCCACCCAGCCGCATCTTACGAAGCTTACCCTGAAGTCGCCAAACAGGATCGCCATCTCGCAAAATTCTTAGCTTAGGATGGATAATGACTTCCGGCTGATCGACTGCCACCCCGATGTAGCTAGTCGCAACATCGACCTCCCATCCTGCATCCAGAAATGCCCTCACAAGATACTGAGGTCTCTTGGCATTACTGTGTTTCGACGGTGGAAACGTGTGTGTGATGACGAGAATTTTCATCGGGAGCGAAATGCTTTTCTTTTACGGCGTCCCCCGTCCTTCGTTACTTCTTCGACCAAACCGTGCGGTTAATGTAGTCGGTATAACTGAGGATGATCTTAGCAACCTTCCAGGAAACTTGATCAACATCGTAGTCATTCGGCTTCCGGCAAGGTCCAAGTGTTGCGAACTGCTGCCTCGTCATCTCAACCGCCTGGATGATCCGAGTTGGACAAAGCCCCGTCATCACCACGGCTCCCTCGTCCATCCCTTCCGGGCGCTCATGCGCCTCCCGCACTGTGACAGCAGGGAACCCTAAAAGCGATGATTCCTCCGCAATCGTCCCGCTATCAGAAAGGGTGCAGAAGGCATTTTTCTGAAGATGAACATAGTCAAGGAAGCCCATCGGAGCGAGTGCTTGCACGAGCGGGTGAAGCTGATGCCCGCCGCTTTCCAACCGCTTCCGGGTGCGCGGATGGACGGAGAAAATAATCGGATACTGATACCGCTCAGCGAGACTATTGAGAGACTCCACCAACTTCCCGAGATTCTCATCCACATCGACATTCTCTTCACGATGAAGACTTACCGTGAGATATTCGCCCTTCTTCAGGGTCAACTTCGTAAGGATTTCTGACGCGTCAATTCCGGCCAAGTGGTGATCGAGCACCTCCTTCATCGGTGATCCCGTCTTCATGACGCGGTCTGGGGGGAGGCCTTCCGCCAAGAGGTAGCGGCGTCCGTGTTCAGTGTAGCAAAGATTCACATCACTCACGTGGTCCACGATCCGGCGGTTAATTTCCTCGGGCACGCGCATGTCAAAACATCGGTTCCCCGCCTCCATGTGGAAGACTGGGATCTTCCTCCGCTTTGCAGGAATCACCGAGAGACAACTATTCGTATCACCCAGCACCAAAATCGCTTCCGGCTTCACCTCATCAAGCACCTTATCTACCGAGATAATGGTGTTCCCGATTGTTTCAGCAGCCGAGCCGCCCGCCACGTTGAGAAAATGATCTGGACGCTTTACCCCGAGATCTTCGAAGAAAATTTCATTGAGTTCGTAGTCATAATTTTGACCAGTATGAACAAGGCAGTGATCTGTCGTCTCATTCAAAACGGCAAGTACTCGGGATAATCGGATGATCTCAGGCCGAGTGCCCACGATCGTCATAACTTTGATTTTTGACATTTGAAAATCTCTTAAAGATTAAACTGATTCGTCGACTTTGACAAAAAAGGTATCGGGCTGCTCCGGGTCGAAAATTTCATTCGCCCAGAAGAGGGTGATCATTTCTTCATCCCCCGTGTTCTCGATCGAATGAGTCAGGCCCGGCGGGATGTCCACCACTTGGATGGTCTCATCATCGACCGGGTAACTTAAAATTTCATTCTCTAGAACGTGACGGAAACGGATCGTCCCCTTCCCTTTGATCACGCAAAACTTTTCAACCTTTGAGTCGTGATAGTGGTGACCCCGGGTGATTCCCGGCTTGGTCTTTGAGACGAAGATTTGACCCGCTCCGCTTGACTTCACCAACTCGAACAACCAGCCCCGGTCATCCGTTTTGAGATCAACCGGATAGCCAAAATCCTCTTTGGGAAGAAACGAAAGGTAGGTGGAATACAAAGCCTTCGTCAAAGGGTCGCCAAGATCGGCGAGCTTCGAAAGACGGCGGTGATCTTCAAAAGACTGAATCGTATCGCAAAGCTCCTGCAAGAGGATCGTATGAACGGGAGCAATCTCCGGATAAGGCTGCTCAGGATTTTTCTCGCCCATTGCGACCGCTACAAATTCTGAGACCACGTCATCAATATAGATCAACTGCAATAATGCCTCCGGGGCATTCACAGTCAGCGGGAGCCCGCGACTCACATTGTGGCAAAATGTTGCCACCACCGTGTTGTATTCCGGGCGGGACCACTTCCCAAAGACGTTAGGGAGCCGATAGAGATAGACGGGGGCCTCACATTCTTCGTGATAGGAAATGGCCGCTTTCTCCGCTCCTAGCTTGCTTTGCCCATACGGGTTATCGCGCTCTGCTTGAATCGTGGAACTGACAATTAATGGGAGCTTTCTCCTGTCATTCTTGAGGCTTTCACAGAGGGCCGTGGTCAACCCGGCATTTCCTGCCTCAAATTCCGCTTCCGTCTCAGGCCGGTTCACACCCGCCAGATGAATGACCACATCAGCACGTGAAACCATTTCTGGAAGCTCCCCCGCCGAGTTCGATGAGAGAAATTCAAGAACCTCCACATCTCCCCGCCTCTTCAGAGCGAGGCAAATATGCTTGCCGACAAAACCGGCTGCTCCGGTTACTAATACTGTCTTCATTTTAAGCTGAAAGGTGAGTTGATACGGGGTGGCCTAAGATCCCTTTAACTGGTCCTGAACATAGTCCAATTTGAGGAGCATCTCCTCAAGCTCGGCATCCGATAACATCTTGGTATTCCCAGAGGTATAGTCCTCCGCTTTTGCGATCTTCTTCTCTCCTTCCTCAAAGAAAAGAGCGTAGTTTAGGTCACGGGCATCAGAGACAATGCGGTAGTAATCTCCCAGATCTTCCGAGCGGACCATTTCCTCCCGGTTCAAAAGACACTCGTGGAGTTTTTCACCATGACGGGTTCCGATCACCTTAATCTCGCTGTCACTCTGAAACATCTTCACTAATACACGCGCAAGTTGTCCAATTGTGGCTGCTGGCGCCTTCTGAATAAAACTATCTCCGCTGCGTCCCTTCTCAAAAGCAAAGAGAACTAAATCCACTGCATCCTCAAGCGACATCATGAAACGAGTCATCTCGGGATCAGTGATTGTCAGCGGGTTACCCGCTTTAATCTGCGAAATAAAGAGAGGAATCACCGAGCCACGAGAAGCCATAACGTTCCCATAACGAGTCACACAGATTGTGGTGTCTTCCTTCCCGAGGTTGCGGCTCTTCGCGACTGCTACCTTTTCCATGAGAGCCTTCGACATCCCCAT
>CALDZJ010000024.1 GCA_937944055.1 uncultured Verrucomicrobiales bacterium
ATTCAAAGCCAGAAGGAAGACCACCAGAGTAATCGATTTTGTGAGGATTTCGAGGCATTCAGAGAGGATGACACCACTTAATATAGCGTACCAGTCTTTTAAGACACTACCTGTTGCGCTTTCCCTAGCTTGATCGCCCTGGGTGCAATCTCAGGAGCAATCCAAGAAAGAAGCGTAAGCAGAGCCAATCGACCAGCCACGCCCTTCACCAGTGGCCTCTACAAAAGTAGTCAACTTGTCTAATAGTCGAAGACTCAACTCGGCAATAACATCGCTGAAATGACAACGCGGGCGAAAGTTGAAAAGGCCATGAAACATCTCTACAGAGGAATGTTCTTGTTCATGGGTATTTGTTTTATCGGTATTTTCTACAATTCCATCGTCCCTGCTATTGGCGGGTTGGTCGGAGCAATTAGCTCGGCTTGGATTTTTTCAGCACAAATGAAATGCCCAATGTGTAAAACTCCTCTCAACCTCTATTCACGGAACCAGATTCACGTTAATTTTTGCCCTGGTTGTGCTCGACCGATTGATGCCGAAGAAAACGGAGTATAAAAACAGCTCTCTCGGTTTCCCGAACGTGGTTGTGAAGTGGCGAGACGCCACCTCTCCTTGGGAGCGCTAGCTCGTTCTAGGCACACACACAAAAAGCGCGTCCGACTCATGAGAGCCGAACGCGCTTGGTGATTTTTTTCGAGTCCGTAAGACTTAGCCGAAGGTCACGACTTCTTCCTCGGAAGGAGGAACATCGTCGTCACCGGAAGGTGCGTCCGCAGCAGGTGCTCCGCCGCCGTTTCCTTCACGGAGCGCAGCTTTACGAGACATCTTTACGCGGCCTTTGTCATCGATGCCGACGCACTTGGCTGAGATGATATCGCCCTTCTTACAGACGTCTTCCACTTTCTCTACGCGCCCTTCTTCAAGCTCGGAGATGTGAACCAGTCCGTCCTTACCAGGAAGCACTTCCATGAAAGCTCCGAAGGTGGTGACGTTCATGACTTTACCAGTGTAAGTCTTACCGATTTCCACTTCTGCAAACATCATGTCGATCATGTTCTTGGCAGCCTCAAGGCCTTCCTGCTTAGAAGCGTAGATGTGAACGGTGCCATCGTCTTCGATGTTCAGTTCAGCACCAGACTCAGCCTGAATCGCTTTGATGTTCTTTCCGCCAGGTCCGATGAGCTCGCCAATGCGATCTTGTGGGATGGTAACAGTCTCGATGCGAGGCGCGTGTGGTGAAAGCTCACCAGGCCCAGTGATGGACTCCGCCATCTTAGCGAGAACATCGCCACGGCCTTGGATCGCGAGGTCGATCCCTTCTTCCAAGATGGAAAGAGGAATACCAGGAAGCTTAAGGTCCAGCTGGTAACCAGTGACACCTTCGCTCGTTCCACAGAGTTTGAAGTCCATGTCACCGTAGAAGTCCTCAGAACCAATGATGTCGAGAATGACCACGTGCTTCGTCATGTTTCCATCGGCATCTTGCTCAGTGACAAGACCAGTCGAGATTCCCGCAACCGGGCGGATCATGGGAACACCAGCATCAAGAAGAGCCATCGTTCCAGCACAGACCGTCGCCATGGAAGTCGAGCCGTTAGACTCCATCACCTCAGAAGAAATCCGCATGGAGTATGGGAAGTCATCGGTGTCAGGAAGCATCGGAGCGATCGAACGCTCAGCAAGAGCACCGTGACCAATCTCACGACGATTCATGCCACCAAAGCGACCAGTCTCACCAACCGAGAATGGTGGGAAGTTGTAGTGGAGGAAGAAGTTCTTGGAGTCTTCACCACCCGCGTAGTTATCGACGTAGAGTTTCTCGTCCGCAGGTGCGAGGGTGCAAATTCCGAGCGCTTGAGTCTCACCACGAGAGAAGATCGCTGAACCGTGCACACGTGGCAGAGTTCCGACTTCTCCGTAAAGAGTGCGGAGGTCACGAAGACCACGACCGTCTGCACGAACGCCTTTTTCCATGATGGAAACACGGAAGGCTTTCTTCTGAATGTATTCGAAGACCTGCTCGATCTCGAACTCAGTGGTCTCAGGGAATTTCTCCTTAATGGCCGCTTCCACTTCGTCACGAAGGGCGCCCACTTTCTTACCACGCTCCACCTTAGAAGCCGCGTAGATCGCGTCCTCAATGCGGTCACCCGCAACGGCGTAACCAATCTCAAGGAGGTCCTCCTTGGCCACGGTCACGGTGTAGTCACGCTTAGGCTTACCAGCGAGTTTCACGAGCTCTTCCTGAGCTTCGACGATCTTCGTTACGGCCGCTTGCGCGAAGTGCAGAGACTTTTTGAACTCAGCGTCGGGGATCTCATCCGCCGCGCCTTCGATCATGATCACGTCAGTCTTGTTACCCACGTAAATGAGGTCGAGGTCAGAGTCTTCACGCTGCTCGAAAGTTGGGTTCACGACGAACTCTCCGTCGATCCGGCCCACGCGCACCGCACCGATTGGTCCAGCAAAAGGAATGTCAGAAATCGCAAGCGCGGCAGAAGCACCATTCATAGCCAGAACGTCGGCATCGTTCACCTGGTCAGCACTTAAAAGAAGAGCGATGATCTGAGTGTCATAAAGGTAACCCTTTGGGAAAAGCGGACGCAGAGGGCGATCCGTCATGCGGCAGGTGAGAATCTCTTTCTCAGTAGGACGGCCTTCACGCTTGAAGTATCCCCCCGGGAAAGTTCCAGCGGCAGACGCGCGCTCCTTGTATTCGACCGAAAGGGGGAACCAAGTCTGGCCCTCACGGATTTTCGTTTGTGAAACAGCGGATACCATCACGATGGTTTCTCCCATCTGAACGGTGACTGCTCCGTCGGCCAACTTGGCCAATTTTCCGGTCTCGATGACCATTGGTGCCGGCCCAACATTGGCCGTAACATTTTGTATACTCATTTTCTTTGTTTTGTGAAATCGCAGCAGGACCCTCCCGGACGATCAGTGTTTAAAAGGTAAAGTGCCCCCGTTCTTGATTTGGGTGGGGACATTCACCGAAGTGAGAGCGATCAATTGCGAAGGCTCTCAAAAAGCAAAAGGGCCACAGTGAAAATCACCGTGGCCTTTTGCAAATTGGTTTACTTACGGAGGTCGAGTGCTTTCAACACTGACTCGTAACGCTCTTCCGACTTACTCTTGAGATAATCAAGCAACTTGCGGCGGCGTGCCACGAGGCGGAGAAGTCCGCGACGCGAGGCAAAATCTTTCTTATGATCCTTCATGTGCTCCGTGAGATGCTTGATCCGCTGGGTCATGAGGGCAATCTGGAAGTCAGCACTTCCGGTGTCACTGTCGCTTTGCTTAAAATCAGCAAGCTTAATTCCGTAATCGTTTGTCATTATATTGGGTAATCGGGATAGGCCGAGCCACTTCATTGCAGCCAAGCCGTCCTTCGACGCGCGGGGGATAGGCGACAATTGGGAATAACTCAACCTTTTTCGGAGGATTTTCTGCGGCTGCTTCAAGATGAAAAAATCGCTCGGGACTCTCGAGCTCATCATATGCGATCGCGATACGGTAACATATAGATGATGAGTCTGTTAAATCTCAAAAAATAACAAAAACCCTAGATTGATTAATCTTCTTGATATTACAAGCCTCCGGAAGGCATGAAAAAAGGTGAAATTCTAGCTAGCCCCCTTCTCAGAACTAAGATACGTCTCCCCAGTAGAACTTTTTTCGTAAAGTTAATCCTCAATCATTTTATTGACTCTAAACCAACCAACAACCATGCAAACCAAAGCACTTATCTCTACCTTAATCCTCACCGCCGCCGCCAGTTCCCAAGCTGCGTTGGTCACCCTAACCCCCGCTCAGATTAACGGAGGCGACACCACTACGTCTTTTTTCATCAATGATGACCTAGCCCTGATCCCCACCATTACTGACGCGGCCGGGCTCCCGCAACCTGCGACTTTTAACGCCAATGCCACTCGCCTTGGCATCGACGAGGCAGGAACTAACAACAATGCTTTCAATGATGCAGACACCACGATTGGCAATGCCGGAAGCGAGGGACTCACCTTAACGCTCGGGGCCAGCACCGGTCTCACCCAGATCACCTACGATTTCAGCCGTGCAGACGGCCCTGGCTCGAATGATGGCGTCGTCATCAGCGGCTTCTTGGCCGATCCGAACGTGACCTTTTCCATCAGCGACCCAAATCTCTTTGCCGTTTATGATGCTGTGACCATGTCGGTTCGTCTGAATCTCCCCGGCACTCTTTTTTTTAGTGGGACTGAAACTGCAATTAACTTCGACCCAACCACAAGCGCTGGCCAGGAACTCTCCCTAGCCGTCGGCGACACCACTCAGGCCAACTCTCAGTTCGCGATCCGTAGCATCAGCTACGACAACGATGTCGTCGCAGTCCCTGAGCCATCCTCCGCCCTCCTCGTGGCACTTGCCGGACTTGGACTCATTCGCCGTCGGCGCTAGTCCATCGCCGTCGCGCATTCCCTTCTCAAGCCCGCTTTTCCTGTCAGTTCTTCCGAACCGACAGAAAGCGGGTTTTTCTTGACCCCCCTTATCTTTCCCACTTCCCTGATTCCTAATCATCGTAGATACCATGAACATCTTTCACCTTTCACTTTTTTCACTCCTTTTCGCCCTGCCACTCCTCGGAAACAACACCATCGCGATTGATGCTGAGCTTAAAAAACTCTGGCCCGCTAACCGCACCGTCAACATCGTCTTTCACGGCCATAGCGTGCCCTCCGGTTATCATGTCACTCCAGACGTCCGCCCCTTCGAGTCCTACCCGCACCTCTTTTTTGTTAGCTTAAAAAATCGCTATCCCAACGCCGTAATCAACATCATCACCACCGCAATCGGCGGAGAAAACTCAATCAGGGGGGCCACCCGTTTCGCAGACGATGTCTTCCCTCATCGTCCCGACCTCATCTTCATTGACTACGGCCTCAACGATCGAGCACGCCCTATCGATGAAGTCGAAACAGCATGGCGCTCCATGATTTCTGAAGCAAAAACCGCTAATGTCCCCCTCGTTCTCATCACCCCCACCGGTGCGAGCAATGCCGACTTCTCAGATCCCGCAGATCCCCTAAGCATCCGCGCCGCCCTCATTCGCAGACTTGCAGCCGAGGAAGAAGTCCTGCTTGCCGACGTCTCCGCCGCTTGGCTCGCCGCCCTCAATTCCGGAACCCCACAGGAAGATCTCCTCAGCCAAGGAAACCACCCGAACCTCCAAGGCCACCGCATCGCCAGCCAAGTCCTCTACCAAAGCTACCTCGCAGGCCTTGGCGAGCCTAGTGGCTCAGTCGCTGCCGCCGAGTTCCCTCGCGATAGAAGCACTAACACCTTCACCACCGCAGACACCCTTCTCACCTTCACCACTAGCAATCTTTTCAGTGGCCAAGGAAACTTCCTCGGAGACAGCGGGGGGCCCAGCAACCGCGTCAACTCCTGGGATGGCGATGAGACCCTCAGGATTGACCTCGCCTCCAATGCCCAGCTGAGCAGCTTTCAGACCCGCTGGACCGTCGCCAATCTCACCATCACCGGCTTCACGAGTGACCCAAAGGCCAGCATCTCCAACACCGGCACCGCAGCCGCCAATGGAGCCGGAAACCCGGGGAGCGCCACTTGGAACCCAGAAAACTCCACCCTTGTTCTAAACCTTCCTTGGGATGGCGGCAACGTTCGTAGTATCAACTTTGCCAACCCCCAAGCCAGCACCGGCCAGACCCTTAACCTGAGCTTTTCTGGGGATGCTCCCGGCTGGCAAGCCAGCTTCGTATCCTTCGACTATCAAGCCACCGCTCCAACGACTGGAAACAGCCCCTTTAGTGTGCCTCTGACTCTCAATGAGGACAGCGCCTCCTTCACCTTCAACGGGATGGCCGGCACGATCTACGAAATGCAAAGATCCGCCAGCATGGCCCCTGATTCATGGATCGCCATCACCGCAGAAGGCCCCCTCGCCAATGATCAAATCGTCATTCTCACCGATCGCAGTCCTCTTGAACAAAGACAGTTTTACCGCATCGCTATCACCACTCCCTAAAGAACCCGCCGAGGACTGTTCTCCCGGAAGACGAGGAGGCTTTTTTTTCTAAAGCCTCACCTCTAAGGTCCTTGCCTTCACGGCCGGCATTTCCGTGACATCGATCATCTGAGATTTCCTCAGAATACTGAGGAGGACTCCTACCATCGCTAAGCTGAAGACGAGGCTGGATCCACCATAGCTCACGAAGGGAAGTGGGAGGCCCGTATTGGGCAAGCTGGCCGTGGTCACCCCGATGTTCATCATTGCCGGAATGACGAGGGCAGAGGTCACCCCGATGCCTAAAATACTCCCGAAGCGATCGGAAGCTTGCAGGGAAATCCCAAGACCGATGAGGAAAATAACGACAAAGCAAAGGATCACCCCAAGGCTCACGAAAACGCCTAATTCCTCACCAATTACCGGGAAAATAAAATCCGTATGATGCTCGGGAAGGTTCATCTGCTTCACCACCCCATTGCCAAGCCCTAGTCCATGCACGCCCCCATTTCCGAAGGCTCGAAGAGCTAGCCACTGCTGCATTCCAGCATCAAGACGGGTCGCATCGAGGTCCTGAAATGAGACAATGCGCTTCATGCGCACCGGATCTTTTTTCACCATCACGACGAGGAGCGGCACGGCGATCGCTAAAGCCGCGCCAAAGTAGCGAACTCGCGTTCCCGCGACAAAGAGGACGATCAAACCAGCCGCCCCCAGACCAGCGGCAGTCCCCATATCAGTCTCGAAGAGGATCAGCATGAGGGGAATTCCTAAAATCACCGAGGGCATCACGAAGCCTCGGAGGAAGCTCCTCGTCTCAGCCCGATACTTAGAGAACCACGCCGCAAGGGCAATCATCACGATGAGCTTGGCGGGCTCCGAGGGCTGGAACCTCCCGATGACCGGAAGAATAATCCACCTCCGCTCGCCCTTCGCCGCGTCTCCTATCCCCGGAACGTAACATAAAATTAGGGCCACGCAGACGATCGCGAAAAGCGGCCACGCGAACCTCTCCAAGATCCGGTAGTCAAACATCGCCGTGAGCCCCATCCCGACCACTCCGATGGATAGCCACATCGCTTGGCGAACGAGATGGGAATATTGATCACCGGTGAAGTCCCACTTCGCGCTCGCACTCGTCAGCATCACCAAGCTCAGCGTAATGAGCGCGGCAACCGCGAGACACAAAAAAATGGAAGCTCCTTTCCCCATAGATTTTCTTTCTTAACGAGGCAGATCTATCGCTTGTTAGGGATCAATAAAGACTCTCCGATCTTGAGAGCATTCACATTCACATTTGGATTTGCGCGCTTCAGAGCATCGACACTGACACCATTATTCGTGGCGATGCGCCAGAGCGTTTCCCCAGAACGCACGATGTGGCGGCGGCCCGAGTTCGCAATTTCTCGGCGAGGCTGCGGAGCGGGTTGGCGGATTTCTTGCCGCCGTGGGGGAGCATCTTGCACCGCCGCTCTGCGTGGCTTGATCAGCACGGCCTCACGAGTGGGCTCAGGATCCACCCCAGCCACTGGGGCAAGCTCCCCTGGGCGCACTCCGGGATAAGTGGCCGTCTCCGATTGAATGAGCGGGCGGGCTTGATGACTGTAGGGCTGGCGGATTGGTGGATCCACATGGCCGATCACAGCATCCGCAGGGCGGATCTCCTCAGTCCGGCGATTTGGAATATTGATGATCCAACCGGGCTCTAGGTCCTTTTCCTCATTCACCTGTCTGAGGATCTCACAATCCACGCCATACTTGCGGGCGATCTTTTCATAATTATCACCCGAGGTTACCGTGTGGGGCTTCAATTCCGCCAGCCGAGTGGGAGGGGTATTTTTTTCCAAGGCCGGGATCTTAGCCTCGATATCCGCGCCCGCACTCCAGCGATTGTGAATATAGATGCCGGCAATCGCGGCGACGTGAAGCAGGAGGATAACGACCAACGCACGCGCGACCCCTACGCCGGGGACCTCCGTAAACTCATCCTGCCCCGCGGCAGTGGAAGCACGCTGTTTGCGCTTTTTAGTGAAACGAGTGGCGGCATTCAGAATACGGTAACCGGCCTTCGGGCGGGTCCTCTTTGTCTGGATAGTTCTTGGTGTTTTCATGGTGGGGTGTGGGTGGATTTTTTTAGAGTGATTGAGTGGGGCGCGGAACGGCTGCTTTAAAGGCCGCGCCGCGAGCCTCGTAGCTTTGAAATTGATCGAAGGATGAGGTGCCGGGAGAAAAAAGAACGGTATCGCCAGGGACTGAGGCAGAGGCCGCGAGAGCCACCGCCTCCTCCAGCGTCGTGACCGTTTCGCAGCTGAGAGTCTCTGAGAATGCCGCCTTGAGTGCCCCGCCGATTTCGCCAAAGGAGATCATAAACTTGACCTTCCGATCTAAGAGAGAGGCGAGTGGACGGTAGTCCAAGCCCTTCTCCTTTCCTCCCGCGATCAGAATGGTGGGGCGCGTTTGAGAGCGCAAAGCGGACTCTAAGGCATGTAGATTAGTCGCCTTAGAATCGTTTAGATATTCCACCTCATCAACGATCGCCACCAGTTCACAGCGGTGCTCCGGCGGCGAATATAGAGCAAGGGTGCGTGCGGCAATTTCAGGGCTCAGCTCCGGGATGACGGCACAAGCCGCCATGATATTCTCCGCATTGTGAAGCCCCCGTAGACGCGTCTCACTCATCGTTAAAAATTTCTCTTCATCACAATAGATATCGCCATTGCGGAGAGACCAATGAGCGGGTTGATCCGAGGAAAAAGTGACCATTTGCCCTTTTTCTGGTAATTCTTCTCCCGCGCGAAGCACCACGAGAGTCTCGGGCGAGATGTTTTCTAAAATCCGGAGCTTGGCTTCTCGGTATTCTTGCACCGATTGGTAGCGGTCCATGTGATCTGGCGAGAAATTTAACCAAATGACGGCATCCGGCTTGAAGTCGATGATCGTTTCAAGCTGGAAGGAACTCAGCTCAAGCGAGATGACTTCTGGAACCTTTTCATAGAGAACCACCTCCGAAAGCGGCACCCCATAGTTCCCGCAAGCCACGCAGGATTTCCCCGTCGCCTCGACCAGATCGCGGACTAACTCAGTGGTGGTGGTCTTCCCATTCGTGCCCGTGATCCCGATGGTGTGGCCATCGTAACAGCGCCACGCGAACTCCACTTCTCCCCAAAGAGCCCCACTCCCCTTCGCAAAACCTTTTACGAAGTCTCCTAGAGTTTCGATTCCCGGGCTCACAATCACGAGATCCACATTCACCTCCTGACCGGTCTCGGGAGTGGCCAGAATCGCTCCGGGAGCCTCCCGAGAATCATAGATCGTCACCACAGCGCCACAATGCCTCGCCAGAGCGGCAGCGGCTTGACCACTGCGCCCTGCTCCGAGAACGGCGACTGTTTTTCCGGTGAGATCGAGCATGATTAGATGACTTTTAAGAGAGCGAGCCCGCCAAGGCTGCAAAGAATGGAGATGATCCAGAAGCGGATGATGACTTGGTTTTCATTCCAGCCGCGCAGCTCGAAATGATGATGAATTGGCGCCATTGCGAAGATGCGCTTCCCGCGCAACTTAAAGCTCCCGACTTGCAGAATCACTGAAACAGCCTCCATAACGTAAACGAAGCCGATGATGACGAGGAGGAACTCCTGCTTAGCACAAATCGCCGTCATACCAATCGCTCCGCCGATCGCGAGTGAGCCCGTATCACCCATGAAGACCTTAGCAGGGTGACAATTAAACCAGAGGAAGCCGAAACAGGCACCCACAAGGGCCATCATCACCACGGAAAGCTCTGCGAGATTACGATTATGGAAAATGTGCAGATACTCGGCACTATGCTGGGTCCCCGCTAGGTAAGTGATAGCAGCGTATGCCAGAGCCACCGTAATCGTAACACCAGTGGCTAAGCCGTCTAAGCCATCCGTCAAGTTCACGGCGTTCGAGGTTCCCATCAAAATTGCCATGAAGAGTGGGATCGCTAAAATGCCAAGAGGGATCAGGAAAGTGATCAGCGGGAAGCTGAAGCTCGTGACGAGAGCCTCCTGCGCTCCGGACTCCGTTGAGTAAAAGATGTAGTTCTTGGTCTCGGGATTGAGATAAAGGAAGAGGCCCGCAGCGAGGCCCACCCCAGCTTGCCAAACCAGCTTCACTTTACCACTGACTCCATCGGAATTTTTCTTAGCGACCTTTTGATAATCATCAAGGAAGCCCAAGACTCCGAGGGAGAGAGTCACGAGAGAAACGACTAGAACGAAGGGGTTCAAAACACGCCCGCAGATGAGGACGGCCACCATCACAGTGCCGAGAATCATGATCCCGCCCATCGTGGGAGTTCCCGCTTTTCCGCCATGAAGCTCCGCAAGCTTATGAACCTCTTCCGCAGTGCGTAAGGGTTGTCCCACTTTCAGTGAGATGAGCTTACGGATCACCCTCTCGCCAATCGCTAAAGTGAGGAGAAAGGAGATCACCGTCGCGAGACCAGCCCGCACCGTGATATAGCCGAGAAGTCGGAGGAAGGAGAAATTGTCAGCCCAAGCCGCACCTTCTTGCGCGGCTTCATTCCAAATTTGATAGATCCAATGTAGCATTTTATTGTAGGGGGAAAGCGTGATTCATGACCTTCTCCATGGCTGCCATGCGGCTTCCTTTGAAGAGGACCGTGTCTCCGGACTGCGTGTTTTGAGAGAGCCAATGGGCCGCCTCTTCCGGAGTGTGAAAATGATGATCTGCACCGTATTCAAGGGCCTCCTCCCCCACCGTCACGAGTCGTAGACCTAGATTTTGAGCCACTTGGCCGATGCGTGGATAGGCTTCACTTGCGTGCTCACCGAGCTCCGCCATGACGCCGAGAGCCGCGGTGCGCTGTCCCTCGCCGGGGAGATGCGCGAGCGTTTCTAAGGCAGCGATGACCGATTCAGGATTCGCATTATAAGTATCATCGATCACCGTGACTCCGCCGCTTTGGAATTGGCGCAAGCGCCCGCTGGTAAGCTCGGCATTCTCTAACCCGGCGGCAATTTCAGTAAGGGAAAGTCCGAGAACATGCCCTGCCGCGGCGGCGAGAAGGGCGTTACTCACCATGTGTTTCCCCGCTACTGAGATTGAGGTGGGGATTGAGCCGAGTCCATCGATCGTAAGATCAAAGCGTGATCCAGCTTCACCGGGAATGACATTTTCAGCGCGCACTGCGCCCTCTCCGACCGTGATGACTTCCGCCACGGTCGAGGCGCGGAAATCCGCAAGGTAGTCGCAATCTGAAGGAACGAGGAGAGTGCCCTTTTCATCGAGCGCGCGCGCGAGGGTTCCTTTTTCTAAAGCGATGGCATCCCGGCTGCCCATGTGCTCGATGTGAGCAGTGCCAACATTGGTAATGATGCTGAGGTTCGGCCGGCCAATCTCACAAAGAGGAGCAAGCTCACCTGAATGATTCATGCCCATCTCAAAGATGCCTACCTCGTGATTCTCCTCGGTGGCCAGAACCGTGAGAGGAAGCCCGATGTGGTTATTCAAATTCCCCAAAGTGGCGTTGACGCGGAATTTTTGGCTCAAGACACTCTTCGTAAAATCCTTAGTGGACGTCTTCCCGTTCGATCCAGTGATCGCGACCACGGGGAGGCCCAACTCGGCACGGTACCACTGGGCGAGACTCTGCAAGGCCCTCAGAGTATCATCGACCAAGACGGCCGGGATCCCGCTCGGAAGCTGGGAAGCATCCTGAATGACCAAAGCGCCCGCTCCAGATTCCGCCGCCTTATCGAGAAAATGATGCGCATCAAAATTCTCACCCTTCAGCGCGAAAAAGAGCGCGCCATTTGGAATGCTGCGAGTGTCAGTGGAGACGCCAGCTGAGATACGTAACTCTCCCCCGCCCTTCTCGGCTTGGAGGAGGGCGCCGTTCATCGCTGCGGCGAGTTCTTGGAGGAGGTAGGATTTCATTCGCGTCTTTCGTGCTGGTCACCGCCGCCCTCGCGGGCCTTCTTCTGATCTCGCTCTTCGCGCTCGGCTTGGCGTTTTAGGAATTCGGCTTCATCAGCCTTACGCTTTTTCTCAAGCGCGTTCCGGGCGATTTCCCGATCATCAAAGTGCAGGCGGTGGCCTTTGATTTCTTGATAAGTTTCATGCCCTTTTCCGGCGATGAGAATGATGTCCCCGGGGAAGGAATTCTCAATCGCGGCCTCGATGGCAGCGCGGCGATTTTCAATCACCTCATGAGGCACTGAGCCTAAACCTGGGATGATTTCAGCAATAATATCAGCCGCTTCCTCACTGCGGGGATTATCTGAAGTCACGATGCAAACATGGCTATGCTTCGCCGCCGCCTCGCCCATGAGGGGACGCTTACTACGGTCCCGATCACCCCCACAACCAAAGACCGTGACGAGGCGATTCGGATTCAGTTCACGGAGTGTTTCACAAGCCTTTGCGACGGCATCAGGAGTGTGCGCATAGTCCACAAAGACCGTAATGCGGTCTCCGCCGACTGATTCCATGCGCCCCGGAGTTTGGCGGGTTTCCCCTACGAACTTGATTAAATCGCGCAAGGAAACTCCGGTGGCGGAGACAGCGGCAAGCGCGGCGAGGGCATTCATCACATTAAAGCGGCCCACCACCGGAAGGCGGACAAAGTGGCTCTTCCCCTTCGCCTCCAAGGCGAAAACCTGACCACGGGTGGAGGGGCGCACCTCGCTGGCGCGGAAATCAGCCTGCGAACTAAAGCCAAAAGTGATCACCTTGAGGCGATCTTGAAACTCCTCCGCAAGCTTTGCGCCCGCAGGATCATCCACATTAATCACGGCGACTCCATCCCGGCCCTCATCCGCCATTTGCTCGAAGAGGATCCGCTTCGAGGCGAAGTATGCCGCCATCGTCTTATGGTAATCGAGGTGGTCTTGAGTGAGATTGAGAAAGACGCCAACATTAAAGCTGATGCCTTGGCAACGTCCCTGCTCCAAGCCGTGAGAGGAGGCCTCCATTGCGACCGCCTTACAGCGGTTCTCTTTCATGGTCCGTAAAATGCTCTGCATCTCGACCGCTCCGGGCGTGGTGTGGGTGGCGTCACGGAGCCCGCTCCCATCCTGAATTTTGATCGTGCCGATCATCCCAGCTTTCACCATGGCCTTCTCAAAAAGGGCGTGGATGAAATGGGTCACGGTCGTTTTACCATTCGTGCCAGTGACTCCGATGACGGCCATCGAGGAAGCGGGATCACCCGCAAGACGCGCTGCTAATCGCCCCAGAACGAGCCGAGTATCTGGAACCTGAAGCCAGAGTCCTGAATAGTCGGCAGGCCCCTTCGACTGCGCGATGATGGCGGCTGGATTTTTTTTCATGACCTCTTCTAGATAGTCATGGCCATCCACTTCACTTCCGCGAAGCGCGACAAAAACGGCCCCCTCTTGCACGCGGCCACTGTGATCAGTAACGCTGACCACGGGCACATCTTCAATCCTGAGGCCGTGCGCTTCAGGAAGAATTTCTAGGAGTGATGGGAGAGAAATCATTGGTTTGGAGTCAGGGCGATGGAGTCATCACTCTCAGGAGTCAAGTTCATGAAGCGAGCAATCCGCCCCGCAACTTGTGCGAAAATCGGCGCCGCGATCGTGCCACCCCCGATCTGAAAATCCTCACCAAGTTCCGAAGGCTCATCAATCGTGACGATGCAGACGAAGCGAGGATCATGCACAGGCAGGAGGCCCGAAAAAGTGAGATATTTCTGAGTTTCATCATATTCTCCCAGCTCGCTATTCCATTTTTCGGCGGTGCCGGTCTTTCCACCGCCGCGATACCCAGGGACCTGCGCGCGGCGACCGGTGCCCCGCAGCACAACTTGCTCGAGTGCCATGCACATTTCTTGGGCGGCTCTCTCACTGATGACACGACCCACCTTTTTTACCGGGATGTCTTCCAGCACGGTGCCGTTATTTGCCACGATTGATTTCACAAGGCGCGGCTTTAAAAGAGTCCCGCCATTTGCAAGGACCGAGTAGGCCATCGCAAGCTGCAGCGGAGTGACCGAGACACCATATCCATAAGTAGCACTGGCAAAGTTCCGCCCATTACTACGATCCTGAATGCGGCCTTTGGCCTCGCCGGGAACAGGGAAGCCAGTGCGGCGCCCGAAGCCGAAGCGATCTAGATATTGGTAAAACTTCGCCTGCCCTACCCGCTCCGCAAATTGAAAAACTCCCGTGTTACTCGACTTCGCTAAAACATCATCGAAGCTGAGATCATGATAACGGTGATGATCACGCACCGTAAAACCACGGCGCTTTAAAAAGCCCCATCCGCAATCTACAATCGAGCCACGATTCGCCACTTGGGCATCGAGCGCGGCCGCCATCGCGACGATTTTCATGACCGATCCTGCCTCATATTGGGCTGAGACCGCAAAGCTGGAACCCGCTTGAGCGTAGTTCTCACGAGTGTTCAGATGGAAGTGTGGACGGCTCGCCATCGCGAGAATATCTCCACTGTGAGGATCCACCACGATGATACTCCCTTTCTTAGCATTGTAGGCCTCGCAGGCCATTCCTAGCTCATCTTCCACGATGGCTTGAATGCCCATATCGAGCGTAACTTTGACATGCTTTCCCATTTTGGGGGGCGTGACCTGGGCGGCTTCAACAAGATTCACGAGGCCATTTTCATCCCGCTTCATTTCGCGCTCCCCATCGCGCCCAGCGAGGATGTCTTGCATCGATTTCTCAAGTCCAGACTCGCCGATTCCCTTGTAATTAATGTTCCCCAAAAGATGAGGTGCTAAGGTTGGCATCGGATAGTAGCGACGCTGAGAGCGCTCAAAACTGAAGCCCTGAATGCGGCGCTCTTGTAACTCACTCTCGATCCGGCGAGCGAGGTCCTCGCGGATTCCCTTCCGCACCACGACGCGGGCAGAACCTTTTTCAACCTTCGCCAGTAATTCGCTGGAGGGGATCCGCAATTCACGGCCGATCACCTCCGTCGCGTACGCGAGGTGCTCCTTAATGACCTCTTCTTTACTGAGCTGCTTCACCACCGCTCTGCGAGTTTTAGAAAGGTGAACGCTTTTCTCCTCTTTATTGAGACTCTTCCACCCCGCCACTTGACTCGCGAAGCGGTGGGCCACCGCCCGCGTGAGAATGCTGTAAGTTTTTAAGTGATGGAGATCTGCAATGAGGGCTGCTTGAGGACGATTCTGCGCGATGATGGTATCATTGCGATCTACGATGAAGCCGCGACTGGCGACGATTTTTTGCTGACTCTTGAAACGCGGAATGGTCGACGAGGCAGATAACTTTCGATCAAGCACCTGCAAGGTCACAAGACGATACGACAAAGCCGTCAGCCCGGTTACGAGAACCAAGCAGACGACAAAGGCGCGGCGTTTGAAAGAGGCATCCATAAAATTTTAACGAGCAGCGACCGATCCGTCTCGCGGAGTTTGAGGGTTAGGGTCTTGGCAAACTTCCACGTATTTAATCTCGACGAGTGGAGACCTCATCTCCGCCAATTGGCGCCGGAGACGATAGTAGCCGAGAGTCTCTTCAATGTCCGATTGATACAGGGTGATGGAGACATTGTGCTCATCCATCTCGCTCTGAATCTTCGCAATCTTACTGCGCGTGGTCAGCTGCTTATTCTTCATAACGACATAGCCGATGCCTCCACTAGAGACGATCACGACGGCAATAATGAGAAGAATGAGTGAGGGGAAAGCGAGGCCAGTGGCACTTTTACGATGATTCATGGGAGGCTAGGCGGCAGGTGTTTTGATACGCTCGACCAGACGGAGACGAGAACTACGTGAGCGAGCATTCCGAGAGACTTCCTCAGCTCCGGGGGCGATGCCCTTGCGGCTGAGCAGACGATAAACCAAGTGAGGATTAGGACGAGGCGCCGGCCACTCAGGCCGATCCAGCTCAAGTTTCGAGGCCTCACGAAAAGTCTGTTTTACAATGCGATCCTCAAGACTGTGGAAGGTAATGATGGCGAGGCGACCGCCAATTTTCAAAAGATCGGGCACCACTTCTAAGAAGCGACGGAGTTCTCCCAACTCATCATTCACCTCCATCCGGAGCGCTTGGAAAACCTTCGTGGCAGGGTGAGTGCGGCCACGGCGACCGAGTAAGTTCTCGATGCCGTCTGCAAGTTGAAGAGTGCTTTCAAAAGTCACTTTTTCCCGCTCTGCAACGATCCAAGCCGCGATCTTACGGGCTGATTTCTCCTCGCCAAGATCCCAAAAGAGCTGTCGTAACTCCGCCTCTCCCCAAGTATTTACGAGATCCGCAGCGGTGCGGCCCTTCTCTCCCATGCGCATATCGAGAGGACCATCAAAGCGGAAGGAAAAGCCCCGCTCACCAGCATCTAACTGATGAGAGGAGACGCCGAGATCGAGCAAAACCCCGTCAAGGCTGCCCCAGTTCCCAGCTTTAGCCAGTTTTGAAATTTCACTAAAACAGCCCGCCACCGCTTCAAAACGCGAACCAAAACGCGCGAGACGCTGAGAAGCATAGTGCCGCGCCTCGGCATCACGATCGATGCCCTTCACCGTGGCGCCCGCTTTGAGGAGAGCCTCAGTATGGCCTCCTCCGCCTAATGTCCCGTCCACGATGAGCTGCCCTTCTTGCGGAGCGAGTGCTGCCACCACCTCCTCGAGGAGAATGGACTCATGGTAGAATTCTTGCTCAGGACCTTCTGAATCGCTGGCACTCATTTCCATGCTCGACGCCACTCCCACTTTCAGAGGCGATGAGATGAAACTCCGCCAACACTGAAAGTGAAACGGGTTTAAGATGGATTGAGCGGAGGGCATATTTGGCGAGAGAGATTGGGGAATTTAGAAGCCGAGCATTGCGGAGATTACGGGGTCATTTTTACGAGTGCTCTCCTCGAGGATCTGAATTGCGTCGCCATTTTCTGGGGTGAAAATTTCAAAAAGCTCGCCACGGCCCACGAGCCGAAGCGCCCCTGGGAGACTTAATCCGTGGCTCTCAGCGAGGGCCTTGGGGATCGTCAATTTCCCTTGGTCATTCACCTTAGACTCGATGGCGGATCCGAATAATATACCGCGCGCGCGGTCCCTCTGCGCCGGGCTAGCCTCGCTCGCCGACTCGATATCTCCGAGCTTACGATCAAAGGCCGTTTGGGTAAAAACACGTAAAGCGGGGATGCCTTCCACCTCCACTTTGATAAAATAAACACTCTCACCGATCGGCGGACGCCAATCCACCAAGAGGGAAAAACGCCCCTTGGGATCAAGCTGCCGATCATGATGACCGGAGCGATTATGACTAGAAATACCCATGAAAATGCCTCGCCAAGTGGCTCAACAGTCACGGAAGTACACCAAAGGTCACCTTAAATCAACTCGAAAGCCCAGATAATCTGGAATTCTGTATAATTTTTACTCTTTAAGTAGAATCGGGGAATCTTTCCATTCCTTGTAAGAATGCACAGGCATTTGTGCCTCACCAGCTTCAAGGAGTCTACTGATGCCGGATATCCTCTGCGGAGGTCATGAAGACGATATCTTCCGCAATGTTCACGGCGAGGTCGCCAATGCGCTCGATGCTCCGCGAGATGAAAATCACATTTAGAAGGGACTCGGTGTTACCATTCCCTTCCGCGATTTTATGGCTCAACGACTTCCCGAGAGCTTTGTGGAGCTCGTCGATTTTATGATCCATCTTAATGACCGCGAGAGCCATCTCTTCATCCACATCAGAATAGGCCGTCAGAGCGGCTGAGACAATTTTACGAGCCTCAAGGTAGAGGGGGTCAATTAGGCGGACTTCGTCCAAATCACCTGCCTTCAAAACCTTGCGCGCGCGCTTGGCAATATTGACCGCGTGGTCGCCGATGCGCTCAAGACTGCGGCAGATGTTGATCGACGAGAGGACGTTCCGGAGATCTGAAGCGACGGGATTGAAGCGCATTAAAATCGACATTCCCTGCTCATCGACATCTTTCTCACGCTGGTCGATTTTTTCATCTTCATCGATGACATCGTAGCAAAGATCACGGTTGCCATCGGCAAGACCCTTAATTGCCTTCTCAACTGCCGTCAAAGACATCGTACCCATTTCCACGACGCTATCTTTCAGTGCGCTGAGTTCCTCGTCATAATTTTTAAGAATATGAGCCATTGGATTTTTTACTTACAATCGGAGTCTATTTTTTTCAGAGAGAGAGAGAAAAACTAACCAAAGCGCCCGCTGACGTAGTCTTCAGTTTGTTTGATTTTAGGATTTCCAAAGATGTTCGTGGTTTCATCATATTCAATGAGCTCCCCCAGATAAAAGAAGGCGGTGCGGTCAGAAACCCGAGTCGCCTGCTGCATGTTGTGAGTCACGATAACGATGGTAAAGTCTTGCTGTAATTCTGCAATGAGTTCCTCAATCCGGGCCGTGGCGATGGGATCAAGAGCCGAGCAAGGCTCATCCATCAGAACGATTTGTGGCTTCACTGCGATGGTGCGAGCGATGCAGAGGCGCTGCTGCTGACCACCGGAGAGGCCCAGCGCGCTCGTATTCAACCGATCTTTCACCTCACTCCAGAGGGCTGATTTTTGCAGTGACTCTTCCACCGCTTGATCGAGAACAGACTTGTTGTTAATCCCCTGAACGCGCAAACCGTAAGCCACGTTTTCGTAGATCGATTTTGGAAAGGGATTATACTTCTGGAAGACCATGCCAATGTGCTTTCGCAGTTCAATGGCCTCCACATCAGGAGCATTGATGTCTTGCCCCAGAATGTTGATTTTTCCCGTCGTAACCTTGGCGGTATCGACGAGGTCATTCATCCGGTTCAGACAACGGAGGAGGGTCGACTTACCACAACCAGACGGCCCAATGAACGCGGTCACTTTACCTGCCGGAATATCGAGCGAGATATTTCGGAGGGTATTTGTTTTACCGAGATCATAGCTAAAGCTGAGATCATCGATCGAAATGATCGGTTCGTTCGCAGCTACCACAGGAGCATCAGCCGAGTCGAGAGTGACAGAAGAGTCGTTCATAAGAGAAAAGGGTTACCACTTGAGTTTTTTACGGAAACGGGCGCGAAGGAAAACGGAGACCATCGCAATGCTGATCACCAAGAGAAGGAAAACGAACACAGAACCATATTGCATGTTCTTCAGAGCGGGATCGTCTGGAAGCTTCCCCGTGACCACGTAAATGTGGTAGGGCAGAGCCTGAACCGATTGCGTCATCATATCAGAAATCCAATAGAGTCCCGTTCCCTGCGCATCTTCCCAAGGAAGCTTGTCTTTCCCAGCAACCGCAGCGGTAAACATGATGGGCGCAGTCTCGCCGGCCACCCGCGTGATTCCCAAAACCGAAGCCGTCAGAATGCCCGGAGCGGCGTAGGGTAAAACCGCGGTCCGGATACACTGCCACTTAGTCGCCCCCAGTGCGAGAGATGCTTCACGGAATCCCTTTGGCACGGCCTTCAAGGACTCCTCACACGCGGCAATAATCACGGGTAAGGCCATCACCGCTAAGGTCAAACCACCCGCCAGGAGCGACTCACCCCAACCCTGAAAGCTGAGATAGCCATCAGTCGGCCAGAGCGGCATCGCAAAGAGCGCCTTCTCCCAATCAGGAGTATTGGTGAAGACGGGAAAGAAGGGAGAATGGACAAAAAAGGCGGCGCCAAAGAGGCCATAAACAATCGACGGAACGCCCGCCAAGTTCATGATCGAGAGCCGAATCGCGTTCAGCGTTTTCCCCTTACGGGCATATTCGTTCAGATAAATCGCCGCCGATATTCCCACAAAAAGAGATACGATCATGCAGACGATCACGAGCATGAAGGTTCCGACTATGGGCCCAATGATCCCCCCGCCGGCATAGGAGAAGGTCTTGTGATTATTAATGACCGCATCAGGGTTCTTTTCCCGAAAGGCGTAGAAATCATCATTGTCCATGCGGACCATTTCCCCCTCGGCGGTATCGAATTGGTTGAGGGTCATCGTCTTCTTGGTGAAGAACTCAGTATTAATAAAAGGAGCCTCGCTCTTAAGAATCACGGGAAGCCCATCGAGTGTGATTTTCCCGATGATCACCACGGCACAGGCCATGATGATGTAGGTGAAAATCGCAAAGACACCGACGCCCAAACCATCCTTCACCTTCTGCTTTCGCGAAGACGCTCGGAAGGGGTTTTTTGAAACAGTTTTAGATTCAGGCATTTCCAAGACGTTTGATGATTTTTTGAGCCGAGATATTAATCGCCAATGAAATCGTAAAGAGCACCAAGCCCACCAAGAAGAGCGCGCGGTAATGCAAAGTCCCCTCACCCACCTCTGGCATTTCCTGAGCGATGATTCCCGTCATGGTGTGAGTCGGTTGCATCATGATCCCCAGACCTTGCCCCCAATCAGGCATCGAAATCCGGTTACCCGCTACAAGGAGAACCACCATCGTTTCCCCAATCACTCGACCGAGCCCAAGGAGAACCGCTGCTAGGATTCCTGAAATAGCCGTCGGCACGATGACTCGCGTCACGGTTTGGAGTTTCGAGGCACCCAGCGCAAGTGACGCTTCGGTGTAAGCTCGCGGAACGTTATTCAAAGCATCCTCACAAAGCGTGAAGATGGTCGGCACTGCCATCAGCGCTAAAAGAAGCCCCGCATTAAAGGCATTCAGACGATCTTGGATTCGAAACATCTCCGGGACCCAAGCCGCCTGGCTCCAATCCTGCAACTGCTGCCCCAAGACCATGATCCCAAAGAAACCTAGTACGATCGAGGGAATCGCCTGAATCATCTCGATCGAAGGCTTGATGAGATTCTGCTCCTTCAGCGTCGCAAGTCGGTTCACGTAAATCGCGGCTCCAATGGAGAGCGGCACTGCGAAAAAGAGGGCGATACACGAGATCATCACCGACCCTTGAAGCAAGGGAAGGAGCCCATAAACATCGGTCCACGAACTGTTGGTGATCCAGTCTCTTCCAAAGAAAAATTTGGCCACGGAATTCCAAAAACCAAGCTCCTCGTCGTATTTCCACTCAGTCGCTTGCTCCAGACTACGGTCCACATTTTCAAGAAAACGCTCTTCGCCTTTTTTAATCTTAGCGACCAACTCGACCGCTTTCTCCGAACTCAATTGAGCGGGAATGTTTTCAATTCCCGCCACGAGGCCAGCGCTCATTTTTACAACCGCATCCTTGTGAGCCTGCTTCGCCTCCTCCAATGGCTTCACTCGCTCTCCGTAGGGAAATTCGTCTCTGATGACAATTTTCTCGGCCTCCTCCAGCGCGGCAGCTCGCGCTTCTCCTTCCAACTGATCGGCTCCCTCAAGGATCGCTTCCTTTCGGGCCACCGCTGATTTGTCAGCCTCGGCATCTTCCGCGATTTTAGCGGTAATCCCGACAAGCTTTGATCGCAGGTCTTTCAGCGTGGTTCCGGCCGAAGCAATCTCATTCTTTGCTTTGGTGAAGTCGCTCATTCCCTCCTTCTGGGCCTTGATGGCTTGCGCGACAAACTCAGGGGTGTCTTCTTCCACCGGATCATAGGTCCGAGCCGCTTCTAACAAACTCTCCCACGCGTCATCGTGCTTCGCCAAGCGCCCGAAGGAATCGATGCTCGCCCGATCCACCTCCGAGGTTAACTCTAGCAAAAATGCCGAATAATCAGCCTCCGCTTTGGCGATCGCAGCCTCATCTTCTTCATCACGAGCATCCTCTAGCGCCTCTGCTAAATCCTCCCCTTCATCCTCAATCTCCCCCAGTAAAGCACCCCAAGAATCCTTAATGCCGCGCTCTTTGGAAAAAAGAGCGTCGTATTCCGCAAAGTAGGCCTGGTTTGTAAAGCTGACAAACTCCTGATAGCCCTCGGCCTGATTAATGAGATGACCCACATACTCCTGCCCCGATTGACGGTAAACCTTGAGACTCTCGTGATGCGACGGAAAGAAGCGCAGCGCTTCCAACATCAGGAAGAAGCAGATCAAAAAGAGAACGACAATCGAGATACCCGCATTCCCAACAAAGAAACCTTTGATCCAGCTCTGCTTGTCCAGTCCAAGGATCCGTTTCCCCCGCTTTTGAAAGTGTTTTGCCATCTAAATGCCGTGTCTGAACCCAACTAAAAAACTGGGATCTGAGGAAGTAAAAAGGCGCATCTGCAAATGGCAGATGCGCCCCGTGTGACGATTCTGTCACAATACACTCTATTTCTTTAATCTACGGGGATGAAGCCGACTTTTTCGACGATTTTCTTGGCATCGTCAGATTTGATCGCCCAGTCGAGGAACTTCTTCGCCTCACCTGTGGGCTCACCGACCGTGTAGTAGTAAAGCTTGCGAGAAAGAGGATACTCAGCCTTATTTTTGGGCTTTGGAGAGACCCCTTCCACCTTAACAGCGCGGAGACCATCTTTACTTGCGTAGGCAAGGCCCACATAGCCGATGCCGTTCACATTCCCGGCGACCTCAGTCGCGATTTGCTCGGTTCCTGCCATCTTCTGGGTCTTCTGACCATAGTCACGCTTGGCCATTCCGAGCTTTTGGAAGGTCTTGTAAGTTCCAGAGGCCGTATTGCGGGTATAAACCGAAATCTCTCCATCAGCACCGCCGACTTCGCTCCAGTTCTTAATGTCTCCCGTGAAAATCCCTTCGATCTGCTTGAGAGTCAAATCACGAACTCCGTTCTTCTTATTGACCACAACCGCGATCATATCCCAACCAGCAACGTGCTCGACGAGTTTTTGACCCTTCGCCACAAACTTGTTGGTCTCAGACTCTTTCACATCGCGGCTCGACATCCCAATCTGAGCAGTCCCCGACTCAAGAGCGGTGAAAGCTTGAGAAGAACCCTCCGCAGCAATTTCAAAATCGGTTTTATTGCCAGCCTCCAAGTAAGCATCCTTAAGCTGAGGCACCATCTTGGCACCAAGTGTATCGGACCCCTTAATCACGAGCTTCTCGGCAAAAACCGCTCCAGTCATTAGCGCCCCTAGGGCAAGTGCAGTGTATTTCATCGTTGTTTTTTGATATGGATAGATCGCCGATCATTTTGCTTGGCGACAAGAGCAAGTTACGAGGGAGAGGAAAAAACAACAGATCCCTGATGTGACTATTTCGTCACAAGTCATCACCCTCTTATCCATCCGAGTGGGCGGTAGAGCCACCCTTAGCACGGCCTAGCACGGCCCAGCACGCCTCCCACCTCTCACGCCACCGGCCACCTGCTTCCGCAGCACCGCACTTCATCTCAACGGGATCTTTTTCAGAATGCAGGCTCCTTCTTGCCGACTGACAAAGCCCAGTGTCACTTGAGTCACGGGCGCAGGGAAAAAAAACGGGCAGCTCCTGCGAGCTACCCGTAGATCTTTTAGAAGGTAAAAGCCGAGATCTTAGAAGTAGAAACGGGCGGCTCCCCAGAGGGTTGTCGCCTCAGTGTCACCGTTTGGACCGGTGAGATTCTCGTACTCCACACCCGTCATCAGCTTCAAGTTATGCCCACAAAGGTAGTAGTTTAAGCCCGCATAGATGCTGTGGTGATCATCACCACGGATGTCACCAAGTCCATCTGCGCGATAAACGTTACGAGCATTGCGGCTCTGGATACGGAGACGATCACCCGTGGAATGTGCCCACTGGTAGCGCACCACCGCCTCAAGCTTTTTCTCAATGAGATACATGGAGGGCATGACGACAACACCATAGATATCACCATCTTCATCACTTCCGTAAGTGGTATTCAGGAAGAGATCGATCGGCCCGAGCTCAGTTTCATAAGTCACTGAACCAGCCCAATCATAGGCGACGGTCTCATCAGCTTCGGCGGAATTCGAGTCACGATAGATTCCCTGAACCAAGAAGTCTCCACCGAGGGCCTCAAAAGCCACTCCAAGCTGGTAGATCGTTCCCCCATCCCATTGACCAAAGGTCTCATCATTTCCGTCCGTGTTATAAATCCCAATCAGGAAGTCAACATCGCCACGAGAGAGCTCGATGCGGCCTCCAGTCACGCGGTCCCCCGCGAAGGTGTTATTCAAGAGTGAACGCTCGATCGTTTTGATCTTCTTTGAAGAAACTGACTCTTCGCCGCCAAAACCAAGCTTGAAGCGACCGTAGCCCACCGTGACATCGTCGAAGCCGAGGACATCGCCAAAGGACTTCTCCAAGTAAAGTTCATCCCAGCCACTATAGCCGATGCTGTTATTATTGAAGCCGCCTCTCTCGAGGTTGGCCCGCCCAGCCACCTTAAAGCCATTGAGGAACTTCACCGAAGCTCCGAAACGTAAACGGCGTAACTCGACACCATCTCCACTGAAATCTGCGCGATCCACGTTACCATCAGAGTAGCCGTATTGGTAGTGAGCCCGTCCGAAGAATTTCACCTCTTGGATCCATGGGTTGCTCTTATTCTTGTAAACAGTTCCGATGCTTTTGAGGCCCTTGCACCAGTCTCCAGCCCCGCCGCTGCCCCCACCTAGAAGGCTGGGCACAGAGTCAGCTGAAAAGTCGCCTGCGAAGGCGGTGGAAGCAGAGGCCGCTAAACCCACGCTCATTACTTTGAGTAGTTTGCTAGTCATATGTGTCAGATTTTTCGAATCGTGATTCTCAGAATAGTCTCCTGAGACCGCAATTAAGTCACAACTTCCAAAAATCTCCAACCCCATTATTTGACAGCTTTGTCACAAAGCAATCCTTGGTGAATTCCATTTTTACCTCGTCTCTCTTCTTTCCTCGTCGCTAACGTGAACTCAGATGAAAGTTCTCCCCATTCTTCTCTTCCTCATCCCCTCTTTGATCGCCGCTGGCCCTATTATCGTCATCGACCCAGGGCACGGCGGCGAAAGCAAAAAAAACAAATCCGACGGTAGCCAGAAGGGTGACGGCAGTTCTTGGAACAACGCCACCGCCGCTGGCATCGGCCATCTCGAAAAAGACCTCGCCCTCAACTACTCTCAGTCCATCGCCAGAGCCCTCGCCACCAGCCCGCGCGCTCAAAAACTCGGCGCCAAAGCCATCCTTACCCGAGACAGCGATAAACATGTCAGCTCCATGGGACGTGCCGCCGTCGCCGTCGAAAACACCGCGCGCGTCTTCCTCAGCGTCCACTTCAACGGCTCCCCCGCTCATAATGCCGAAGGAACTCGCGGCTACATCGTTTCAGAAAA
>CALDZJ010000025.1 GCA_937944055.1 uncultured Verrucomicrobiales bacterium
CTCCAGCTCCTCCTCATATTGCTCATCGGTGTATTCACGAATCTCAAACTTCTTTTTATCAGCATAGTTCCCCGGATTCACCCGTACCTTCTCCACCCATTTAGCAGCCTCAAAGGCCGCATCCGGCTTAAAATGAATATCCGCCACCAAAGGGACCTCACAACCTGCAGCTCTGACTCCATCTCGGATGTTCTCCAAATTTTGCGCATATTTTTTAGTCTGCGCCGTGATCCTCACGATCTGGCAACCCGCCTCTGCCAGCTGGAGAACTTCCGCCACGCAGGCCTCAGTATCCCGAGTGTCAGAAGTGATCATCGACTGCACCACCACCGGATGCCCTCCTCCCATTTTCACCTTCCCTACCGTAACCACCCGCGACTCGCGGCGAGAGTAATTGAAAAGATCTTCGCAGTAACGTAATTCAGCCGACATTTGTTTAGACCGGACTTCTACGGCAAAAAGACCAAGCCCGCAACGCCCACATTCTCCGATTGCGTCATCTGCCAATCTAGGGAAGCCTCGTTTCATGAAAATCGCCGCTTACTTCCTTGCTGCGCTTCCTCTGCTGGCAACTGCCAAAGAGGTCCCGGACCCCACGAATCAAGCGAGCGATTTCATCCGCGTTCATCGCTCCGAGAATCAAGTCCTCCTTCAGCCCGCTGCGGTAACTTACCAAAAAGAAGAGATCAAAGTCACCCTCATCGGCGCTGTCCACCTCGCCGATCAAGCCTACTTCGAGCACCTCAACCAACACTTCAAAACCTACGATCGCCTCCTCTACGAAATGATCGGAGGAGAGCGCTTCGCCGAGCCCGGGAAACAAAACACCGAGAAAAAAAAAGTAAAACCCACTCCCCTCGCAGACACCTACCAACTCCTCTCTGATTCTCTGGAACTCGCTGAACAAAAGAACGAGATCGACTACCGTGCAAAAAATTTCGTCCACGCTGACCTCAGCTTTTCTGAATACCGAAAGCTCCAAAAAAAACGAAAAGAATCCCTCCTCAGCTTTGCCTTAGAAGCTGCTCAACACATCGAACCAACAAACGATCCCTCCCCCCAATCACTCACGGAGGCCCTCATGGCCGGAGATTCTCGCAAAGCAAAACTTCTCCTCATCGATGCCCTAGCCGGGGGAGATGAAGCCATCGCGAACCTCGTTCATCCTTCCGTCATCATCACGGATCGGAATGCCAAAGCCCTCCAAGTCCTCACTTCAGAAATTAAAAAAGGGCACCAAAATTTAGGCATTTTTTATGGAGCCGCTCACTTACCCGACCTCGAAAAATCATTACGAGCCCTCGGATATCAAAAGACCAAGCAGCGATGGATCACTGCTTGGTCTCTCACTAATGACTAACCGCTTAAAGGTTACCTTATGAAAAATTTAAAACACTTCCGCTAGACCATCTGCATCTTGCTTACTGAGAAGGAAGTAAATGTGCTCGGCATCAGCCCAGCGGGTCACCGCCCAGCCCTCATTCTCATCACAGTCGTGACAGGTTTCAGCCGCGGAATTAAGCCCACCTAGCTCCTCTGGAGCTAGCGCATCACGCTCCATCATAACAAGGTGCACCACTTCCCCCTTTAGCTTGTAGCAAACTAACGAGGCCCGGCTTTCTTGATCACCCACCTTGAGGAACTTACAACCGACCCCTTTCAAGCCCCTGAGACCTTCCGGTAATTCCTCAGGAGAAGGGAGATTTTTTCCATCGAGCCACTCATAGAGAGCAGCCTGGCGATCATTGCGGAGATCGAGCGAGAAGAAGGGAGACTCTAGCATATCGATCGCAGAGTAGGTCACCTGCGTCGAAGTGGTCCCAGCGAGCGCACTGCCACCAGCTCCTGCGAAAAATACCGTCACGGCGAACATGATCGCCACCACCGCTGCCGCAGAAGTCGTCCACATAAAGGTCTTTAAAAAGCCCCGCTTATGCTGGGTCGGCATTTGCACCACCTTCCGCTCCACTTCCATGGCACCAAGAATCTGCGAACGCAGGTCCTTTGGAGGGCGAATGCCAGAGAGTGCACCCACGAATTCTGCGTCAAATTCGGCAGGATGCTCCTCATTCCCACTGAGAACCTCGAAGATTGCCTCACGGAGATTCTCGGGGATTTCCACATCGGAAAGCATCGCCGCAAAGGCGGCATCTTGAGCCCGCTCCCCCGCTAACCACTCTCCTAACTCACGATCCTTCGCCGCCAGGTCTAAAGCCTCAGCGAAGGCACTATCTTTAGCGTCTTCACCGTCAGGGCGAAAACTCTGAAGAATAAATTTTGCACGTTCTTTATCCATTGTTCCTTTGAATGTTATTGCTTTGAAAATCCACAATCCGAGTGGGCGCACTTGCTGGTTCAGTGCTCATTTTTTTGCGAAGCTGCTCTTTTCCACGAGAGATTCGCGACATCACAGTGCCCATCGGCACGTCCAAAATTTCGGCAATCTCCTTATAAGAATGCTGTTGAAGGTAAAAAAGAGTCAAGGGAGCGCGGAATGTCTCATCGAGTCCCCCAAGTAATTTCACCGCCCTTTGCGCATCTAATTGACGTCCGGACTCATCCTCATCCGTCGGTAACTCATGCTCCACCTCGCTGATTTCCAGCTCAGGATGACGCTGCGACTTACGAGCATTCCCTAAGTGCTCACGGTAAAGAGTCGTGAAAAGCCAAGTCTTCGCCTTCGAGCGATCCTTTAATTGATGCCCCTTCTGCGCCCAAATCACGAAAGTCTGCTGCACTAAATCAGCGGCCCGATCAGGATTCTTAGCAAGCGAAAAACCAAAGCGGTAAAGCGCTTGGTAATGTTGATCCACTAATTGTTCAAATTCATCCATTGGTCTTATTTTCACTCACTATGAGTTCCATGTCGCCCCCTTATTCCAGCGATTTCATCTTTTTTTTGAAAACCCCTCCACGCTCGCCGCCATTGAAGGGCGGAAACATACAATTCACCGCGCACAAAAACCGCCCTTCTAATTATTTCATATTCATGAAATAATAATAACGATGAAAGCAGCCGTTCTCACGTCCTAACACTGGAGACTCTCAATCATGACGCCCAAAGAGGAAACGCCCCAAGCCCCCCCCGAAACTCAAAAACCTCGCCGCCGCTGGAAGCGCTGGGTCTTTGCCTTTCTCGTCGTCCTCATCGCCTTCTTCATCTGGTTTAACGGCCCGGGGATCCGCTGGACTGTGGAAAAAATCATCGCAACACAACTTGCTACCCAAAAGCTCTCCGGCTCCTTCGAGGTCACCGGAACCGCCCTTCAAGGCCTCGCCGTGCAAAACATCGCACTGCAAGGAGAGTCCAAAATCAAATCCCTCCACTCAGATCTCCTCACGCTTAGCTGGTCACCCACCTCTCTTCTCGAAAAACGGATCGATTCCCTCTCCCTCGAAAAATTCCACCTCGTCATCGACCCAGAAGCCCCTCCCATTCCTAAAAAAATCCGCGACCGCTCGGAAGATGATATTGAATACAGCCTCTCGCGAAGTCTCAAACTCGTCCGAGAGCTCATCCTCCCCTCAGAAATCACGCTCCGCGACCTTCGGGTTGAAGTGATCGGCAGCAGCAGCGTCTCGCTCGCAGCCCTGACCCACACCGCCGGATCTGACCAATTCATCCTCCGTGACCTCCGTAGCAGTGATCACCTCAACCGCGCCATCCACGATCCCAGCTCCACCCTCACTTGGACGGAGACCAGCCTCGCGCTAAACCACCTCAGCCTCCTCCCTAACCTTTCCCTCCAAAATTTCGTCTTCCATCCAGACCAAGACGCCTCCGGTGAGCTCTTCATCGACCGTAAAAAAATCTCCCTCTTCTCGGACCTGAAGTCCTCACACCGCATCACTCTGCACACCCCTCCGCTCGATATCCGCACCCTCGCTGACCTCGTCAAACCAGGCCTCATTCCCGAGGGCCAAGCCGAAGGGAAAATCACCGCCCTCGAAGTCGACACCTCAAAAGGCTTCGTCAATTTCCAAGCCACGGACCTCCGCTGGAAGGAACAAAAAATCGCCTCCGCCTCCCTCCAAGCCCACACCCCAGATCTCCTCTCCCCATTTGAACAAGCCATCCTCATCGAGGCGAAATTAGAGGATCGCCTCACCCTCAGCGGCACCCTCAGCCCAGCCCCTAAGCTCCAAGACTCCACCGCAGAACTCTCCTTCACCTTCCGCGATCCCGCCATCCCAGACGTCACCGGTGACATCCACTACCACTCGCGCCAAGTTCAGCTTGAGGCCAGCATGCTCGCCGACCTACTTGTCAGCGGCACCTACTTCCTCGACTCATCCACCTACACGGCCCGCGCTAGCTCCACACTCCAAGACGCCAGCCAGCTAGATCCCCTCCTCTCCGGCCCCTTAATTTTCAGCCACCAAGGCAGCGGTAATCTAAAAGAAAAATCCCACTCCGGCACCCTGCATCTTAATGCCCTCCAGCTCCAGCAAGCTGAACTTACCGAGGCCACCACCGCCGCAATCATTCAATACGATTGGCCAAAAAAAATCACAGTTCAGGAACTCACCACCACCGCTCCCGAGGGTCAGCTCCGAGCCGAACTCGCCTGGCAGGACGATGTCCTCACCGTCTCCCAGCTCGACCTCATCGAAGATCAGCGCACCCTGCTCAATGCCACCGCCACGCTCCCAGCTCCTCTCAAAAAACAATCACTTGAGGAAATCCTCAACTCCCCCGAGAAAATCTCCCTACAACTCAAATCACAACCCCTCTCCCTCCAAAAACTCTCAGCCTACCTCCCCCTCCCACCCCAGCTCTCCGGAGTTCTCCTCGCAGACCTGAATCTCACCGGAACCCTCGCCGAGCCAAAGCTAAACGGCTTCGCAAATCTTGATGGCTTCCGCAGTCCCTCCCAACCCGATCTCCCCCCCATCGATCTCGAACTTGAGTTCAACACTGAAGATCAACAACTCATCTTCACCTCCCTCACCAGTGAAACCAGCGGCCCCCTGCTCCATCTCGACGGATCACTCCCCTTCCTCCCTCGCCTCTGGATTAAGAAACAAAGCATCCCAGATGAAAACACCCTCATCCACCTCCACCTCTACTCACCAAAACTCGATCTCCAACGCCTCAATCGCCTCCCAAACATCCCTGAACAATTCGCCGGCACCCTAGAAACCAATCTCACTCTCACCGGCTCGCTCGCCAAACCCACCCTCGATGGCTTCCTCAACATCGACTCCTTACGCCTCGGCAGTCAAAAAAATCTCCCTCCCCTCAATCTCAACCTCGACTTTAAAACCGAAAATCAAAGGCTCATCCTCAACACGAAAACCAGTGAACCCAGCGGCCCCCTTCTTAACATCACTGGCAGCCTCCCCTTCCTCCCCGAGCTTTGGCTCAAAAATAAACCCCATCCCGCAGACAGCCTCATCGACCTCCGCATCTCCGCTCCCAATCTCGACCTAAAACGCTTCAACCAAATTCCAGGCCTCCCAGAAGAAATCGAAGGCCTTCTTCGGACCGATCTCAGCCTCGCAGGCTCTCTCGAAAAACCCCGCCTAGACGGCTTCCTCACCATCACCGCCTTCCGCCTGCAAAACCAAGCAGACCTCCCTCCCGTAAGCGTCAATCTCAACTTCGACACCACCGAGCAAACCCTCGCCCTCTCCGCAAAGGTCACCGAGCCCGGCGGACCCCTCGTCCAAATTAACGGACAACTCCCCTTTCTCCCAAAAGCTTGGATCGAGCGGAAAAAAAACCCGAATGACACCCCCATCCTCATCCGCGCCACCTCCCCAGATCTAGACCTCCGCCGCCTCCAACCCTTCATCCCAATCATTAAAAAAATCGACGGCAAAGCCCAGTTTGACCTCCTCATCACCGGCACCATTTCCGAGCCGGTTTTCGATGGCGCCGCCAAGACCCTCATCGCGAATATGCGGCTCACAAAATCGCCCATGTCGACCTTCCGCCAAACCAAAATCGACGTCTCATTTAACAATGACACCATCAAAATCCTCCCCTCCATCATCAAGACCTCAGGCGGCACAGCCAGCGTCTCAGGTGACATTAACTTCGGCGGGACTGAGCCCGTCTTCGACATCGCGCTCAACGGTCAACACGTCCTCCTCCATCGCACCCCTGATTACACCTTCCGCGGCCATCCTAAGCTTCGCCTAATCGGTCCCTACTCCGCCGCTAAAATCTCTGGATCCCTGCAAATCACCGAGAGCCTATTCTATAAAAACCTCGAGATTCTCCCCTTCGGCGTCCCTCGCACCACCGAGATTCCGCAACCAAAGCTCCCCACTTTTTCACAAAAAAACTCATCCCTCGCCAACTTAGCCCCCCCCACCGGCGTCGAGAACTGGCAGCTCGAAATCGACGTCACCACCGCAGACCCCATCCTCATCCGCGGGAACCTCGCCCGGGGAGAAATCACCGGAACTGTCAAAGTCACCGGCACTATTAATGACCCGAGAACCTCCGGCACCCTCACCTCCAAGGACCTCCGGGCCGACCTCCCCTTTAGTGATTTAGAAATCCAATCCAGCCTCGTCACCCTCCGGCCAGAATCTCTCACGAACCCTCTCATTGATCTCCGTGGCAGCTCCACCATCGGCAAATACACCGTAGAAGTTTTCCTCACCGGCCCCGTCCAAAAACCCACCCTCATCCTCACCTCAGATCCCCCTCTCCCAGAATCAGAAATCATGCTCCTCCTCGCCACCGGCTCCGCTTCCGCCGAGCTCGAGGATCGCCAAGTCGCCTCCCAAAAAGCCCTTCAATACCTCCTTGAAGGACTCCGCAGACGGAACCGTGGAAAAGACAAATCCGTCCTCCAACGACTCCTCAAAAATTCCGACCAAATCGAGCTCTCACTCGGAGACACCAACCAATTCTCCGGCCGTAAGTTCTCCTCCGCCACTCTTGAAATCGCAGACCAATGGGACTTCACCACCCAGATTGATGAACTTGGACAAACCCGCGCCCTCATCGTCTTCTCCCTCCGCCTCAAGTAAATGTAAGCAAACCTCAAGAAATGCGCCCGCTCATCGTCACCCTCTTCCTCCTCTTTGCCGCCTCTCTTCAGGCTGCGAGGATCGAGTTTGTGGGCCTGCGCTCCTACACCCAAAAAGGCCTAAAAGAAGCCATCGCGGGCCGCCTTGACTACATCCTTAAGCGCTCTGCTACCCCCTTCCGCGCGGACGATGCCGCCTTCCTCGTCGAGACATACCTTCGCAGCCACGGCCTACCAGACGCCACCGTCTCATGGGATCTCGGCGCAGAAGATGACATCATCCTCACCGTCAATGAAGGCCTCCCAAAGTTCCTCGGCCTCATCGAAGTGCAAGGATATGACGACCAATCCGCCATCCAAAACCAATTTAAAGCACCCTTCCCAGAATCAGGCGACAAGCGCGCCTTTGACGCCGAAGCCATCGCCACCGGAATCTCCCGCGTCATCGCTCTCCTAAACTCAGACGCCTATTGGGAGGCTTCACTCACCTCTCAGCAAGGAACCCGCAACGCGGAAGGTGACATTCCTTTCACTCTTGAAATCAAAAAAGGACCGCTCTTTACCCTCCTACCTCCCCAATTAAAAAGCCCCGTTCCTGCTCCCGCAGACCTTAACGAGAAGCTGCAAAATCTCCTCGACCGTAAGGCCACCGCCGAAATCATCGTCGGCATTCGTAAAACAATCGCAGAAAGCTATCGCCGCCTCGGATACAGCGAGATCAGCTTGGAAATGGAGAAAGAAACCGTCGGCCAAAAACTACGCCTCATTTTCACCCTCACCCCTGGTGAAAAATTCACGGTCCGCTCCTTCACTTCCACGGGACTGAAAAAAACAAAGCCCTCTCGCATCCGCCAGCGCTTCGCCCGTCTCATTGGCCAAAATTTCGACGAAGACAGCGTCAATGATGAGATTAGAAAACTCCTCTCCACCGGAGCCTTTAATAGCGTCCGCCTCAAATCAGAAGAAACAAACGGCAACGAGCTAGACCTCACCCTCCATCTCAGTGAAGCTAAGGCCCGAGGATACTCCCTCGCCCTCGGCTTCGGCTCCATCGAGGGATACATTCTCGGCACTCGCTACCATGATCGTAATTTCTTAGGCCGCCTCTGGAACCTCTCCGCCGGAATCGAGGCCACCTCACTGGGCGTCCTCGGCGAGGTCGCCCTCACCGATCCCTACTACCTCGGCAAGGACCTCAGCCTTAACAATCGCGGCTTCCTCATCAGCCGAGAATACGAAAGCTACCGCAAGCTAGAGGGAGGAATCAGCAATGAACTTTCATGGAAAATCGGCAAGCACTACTCCGCGACGATCGGCCTCGACAACTCCCTAAACTCGATCAACTCCACCCTTCCTGATAATCTCACCGGTCCAGAAAAATACTTTAACCACCGCCTCAATTTCCGCCAAACCTACGATAAGCGAGATGACCCCACCCTCCCTGCCGATGGCTGGTTCGCCCGCTTTGATACCTCAGTCGGCTTTGTCCACGGGGACGTATCCCTCAGCTACTTCGAGACGGATGCCCAACTAAGCTACTACCGCACCCTCGGAGATAATACCTCCTACGCTCTGGGCCTGCGCGGCGGCCTCATCCTCTCAACGGGCGAAGAAGAAGATCTCCCCATCGACCTACGTAGATTCATCGGAGGAGCCAATTCCGTTCGCTCTTTTCCCGAGCGCGAGCTCGGAGCAAACTTCAATGGTGATCCCCTCGGCGGAACCACTTGGTGGCTCGCCAATGCCGAATACTCTCACACCCTGAAGGGCCCCGTTCGCGGCCTCATCTTTCTTGATGCTGGAGCTCTCGATGACGAGCTAGAATTCGCTGCTGGTCTAGGCCTCAGGATCGATCTCCCCGTCGGCCCAATCCGCCTTGAATACGGGCACTCACTCTCCCGTGATAAGGGCGAGCCACGCGGAGCCTTTCACTTCGCGATTGGCTCCACTTTTTAAGTGCCTCAAAAAGCACCTCTAGTTTACTAGGCAATTCTCCACTTTTTTGCCTTACTCCCCTCCGCTTAATGAAACCCGCCTACCTAGTCCTCCCGGTCATCATCATCACCGCCATCTTCGCCTTCAAAACTACGAAAGATGAGCCCAGAGTCACCCCGATCTCCGCTGAACTGCGTGAAAGCTTCAAGCTCGGAGACTTCTACAAAAAAACCATCATCCTCGAGGGCTTCCCCATTCTTGCGTCAGAAAAAACGCCCGACGCCGCCCTCTATGAAGCAGCCTACGTCATCAATCGTATGCTGAAAAATCGACCAGATATCCTCCGCGAACTTGGGAAAAATAAAATCCGCTACTCGATCATGGCCGTCGACGAGCGCACCTGTGACATCCCAGAACACTCTGATCTAGCCCCCCCCGCCTACTGGAACCGCCGCGCCCGAGGTCTCGGAGCCTCTCCCCAGCGCCCCTCCGTCTCCTGCGGGGAAGAAAACCTCCTCGCAAATGAGGGTGATCCCTACTTTAGCGAATCAATCTGCATCCACGAATTCGCCCACGCCATTCACGATACCGCCTTAAAAACAATCGACTCCACCTTTGATGACCGTTTGAAAGAAGTCTATCAATCCGCAATGGCCAGAGGGCTCTGGGCAGGCAAATACGCCGCCACGAATCGTCAAGAATATTGGGCTGAGGCCGTGCAATCATGGTTTGGCACGAACCGCGAAAACGACCCATCTCACAACCACGTCAATACTCGCGTAGAACTCGTCGCCTACGACCCTGCCGTCGCCCAGCTCTGCGCTGAAGTCTTCGGCGAAAATGACTGGGTTTATCAACGCCCAGACCACCCCTCTCGCCTCAATGACCCCCACCTCAAAGACCTAGACCGCTCCACCCTCAAGCCCTTCGCCTGGACTGCCGAAGAGCAAGCCGCCTTTGACGCACTCCCTCCAAGACAGTGAATCAAAAAAACCCATTTTCGGCTTCTTAAGCTCCCCTCACAGAAAGCCCGATCCTTAAAAAATCAAGCGCTCGACTAGGCCTCCGAAAGCGCAGCCACTCCAGGCAGAGTCTTCCCTTCCAAAAGCTCCAGACTCGCGCCGCCGCCCGTCGAAATGAAGCTCATCTTATCAGCCACCCCGAACTTCACCGCAGCCGTCACAGAGTCGCCTCCGCCCACAATACTCAGCGCCCCACTTTCCACCACCGCCTCAGCGATTGCTTGAGTCCCTTTTGAAAAACTATCTTTCTCAAAGACCCCCATCGGACCATTCCACAGAACAGTCTTCGCAGTCAGAAGGACCTCCTTGAACTCCGTAATCGCCACATCGCCGATGTCGATGCCTTCCTTATCCGCCGGAATCGCACCGCCCTCGCCATAGATCTCGGTATTCCAAGTCTCCGCTCCCTCCTTAAACTCCTGAGTGATGCGAGTATCCGCAGGGAGTAAGAAATTCACGCCCTTCTCTTCCGCCTTTTTAAGAATTTCTAATGCCAACTCCTGCTTATCATCCTCCACCAAACTCATCCCCACCTCATAACCCTGCGCCTTGCGGAACGTATAAGCCATCGCTCCGCCGATCAAAATCGTATCCGCCTTCTCTAGAAGAGCTGAAATGACCTCGATCTTATCACTCACCTTCGCCCCCCCCATGATCACCACGAAGGGCCGCTCCGCATTCGCCAACTTCCCCTCCAGATACTCCAACTCCCGCTCGATGAGTAATCCCATCACGCTCGTTTCCACATGCCGCGTCACGCCCTCAGTCGAGGCGTGCGCCCGGTGTGCCGTGCCAAAGGCATCATTCACAAAGATCTTCGCCGACCCCGCCAGAGCTTTCGCAAACTCGGCATCATTCTTTTTCTCCTCAGAATAATAACGGGTATTTTCTAACAAAAGAACATCTCCCCCCCCCATCTCAGCCCGTAAGGCTGCCGTATCATCCCCGATGCAGTCTTCTGCAAAAGTGACATCCTGCTCCAGCAATTCACAAAGCCGTGCCGCCACCGGCTCGAGCGAATACTTCTCCTCACGCGCCTCCGTCGGCCGCCCCATGTGCGAGCACAAAACCAGCTTAGCTCCCTCCGCAAGGAGATGCTTAATCGTAGGTAGCGCGGCCTGAATACGAGTCTCATCCGTAATTTCAAGAGCCTCGTTTTTAGGGACATTAAAATCGGCCCGCATTAACACCTCTTGACCGGCCACATCGACATCACGAATCGTAAGTTTACTCATATCTTCAGAACTATCCGTGCCGGAGAGAGCTTCCCCTGTCAAGAGATGGATCGGCAGCCCAGAGCCCGCAGGGCTTGCGTCTTGTCATCAAAGAGAATCCCCCCATACTTTAAGAAGATCCTATGACGATTAAAAAAGCTGTCATCACTGCCGCCGGCCTTCAGCAACAACACCTCCCCCTCCAGACCCTCGTCAGCCCGCGTGGCCAGACAAAGACCGTGGCCGCTTTTCTTCTCGATGAAATCTTTGCTAGCGGCATCGAGTCCGCCGCTATCATCATCGCACCCGGAGCCGAGCGAGACTTCTCTTCAGCCATCGCTGATCACCTTGAAAAAGTCACCTTCATTGAACAAAGCTCCCCTCTTGGATACGGCCATGCCGTTCTCTGTGCTCAGAACTTCATCGGCGAGGACCCCTTCCTCCTCATGATGAGTGACCATCTCTATCTCTCTTTCACCGAGAGCTCCTGCCTCCAGCAACTCCTCTCCGTTGCCAGCACGACCGATGGCCCCGTCTCCGCAGTCCAAGCCACCCACGAGAGCAAACTCCCCTTTTATGGCACCATCGCCGGAAGCAGAATCAGCGGACAAAAAAACCTCTACGAGGTCTCCCACGTGCTCGAAAAACCAACCCCCACCATCGCCGAGCAAGAACTTATCATCCCAGGTTTACGCGCCGGGAATTACCTCTGCTTCTTTGGCATGCACGTTCTCACCCCCAGCGTCATCCAGCACCTTAGCAACTCATTCTCAGAAAAGAGCGAGCTAGGCCTCACTCCCAGCCTTGCCGCCACTGCTAAGAGTGAAAACTACCTCGCCTGTGAAATTCAGGGACTACGTTTTAACATTGAGGAACCCCATGGCCTACTCCGCGCCCAGCTCGGCATGGCCCTCTCCGGGGACTCACGCGATGAAGTCATGGGCTCCATTATCGAGCTCATCTCCGCCACTCGCTAAAAGCGAACTCGGTCACCTCATCACCAAGTAAGCCAACCACCTCCCCCATGCTCCTCACCCTCATCACCTCAGAAGATCCCAGCACCCGAGACCGCGCGCTCGCCGAGGCCTGCTCCCCTCTTGATCCCTCCGCCCTCCTCTCAGAATGCGCAGAGCTAGACATCTTTCGCCGCCGCTCAGACAACCTCTATCACCGAGTCCGCGCCCTCTTTTTCCTGCAAGCGATCTACCGCTTCCACCTCCCAGAAAAACTCCCAAGCTCCGCCACCGGCTCCATCCCCTTCGCAGGATATGAAGACCTGCTCGCGCGCCACTTTGAAGAAGCGATCGAGGCCTTCCTTGCCACCCAAAAGCAAGAAGGCCCATCGGATGGCATTTGCTCCGCCCTCGCCACCGCCTACCGTCAGCTCGCCTTCCAAACCCTCGCCGATCAAGTTCGGAAATCTGTTCGCAGTGTGCGAGGAAACCAATGGATGTTCCGCATGGGCCATCCCTTAGATCACCCCCTGCGGATCCGCCGCGAGCTCCTTGCACAGTCTCAGAACCTCTTCCCTATTCTCTGCGAGCGCACCCCCGTTCGCATGGATCTCACGCACTCCGCCTGGTCAGACATCTTCTTCCTCGGCATGGATTTCCCGCAGGGCGCCCGCGTCGTCAATGTCTCGGTAGATCTCGCAGTGCATGGGCGGGACGCCAAGCCTACCCCCCCAGTCGAGGCCTACTTCCGCATCATCGATAAACCCGTCCTCCGCCTGACCTCGATCGATCTCAAAATCAGCGCCGAGATTCACGCACTCGCAGACGTCTTCGACTTCGCCAAAGATCACCTAGGCCTCCTGAAAGCCGCCATCATCGCCTCCGGCATCATCCCCCCCGGCATCGAGGGGTCTGGAAAATCACTCGCTGACCTCCTAGCGCGTATCGCCGGCCCCGGACATGGCATTGAAATGATCTCCTCCGTCAATGACATCCCCAAAGGCTCCCGCCTCGCCGTCTCTACCAACCTCCTCGCGGCCCTCATCAGCGCCTGCATGCGCGCCACCGGCCAAACCAAATCTCTTGAGGGAGAACTCACCGAAAGTGAAAGACGGCTCGTCCTAGCGAGAGCCATCCTCGGCGAGTGGATCGGCGGCTCCGGTGGCGGCTGGCAAGACTCCGGCGGCGTCTGGCCTGGCATCAAGCTCATCGAGGGCGAACTCGCCGGGGAGAATGACCCAGAGAACGGCATCTCAAAGGGCCGCCTCATGCCCAAGCATAAAATCTTCAACACCACTGAAATCCCGAACTCCGCCCGCCAAGCCCTCACCGATTCCCTCATCCTCGTTCACGGTGGGATGGCCCAGAACGTAGGCCCCATCCTTGAGATGGTGACGGAAAAATACCTCCTTCGCTCCAGCGCCGAGTGGCAGGCACGCCAAGACGCCCTCCAGCTCCTCGATCAAATCGTCAAGGCCCTCTCCCAAGGCGATATCCGGACCCTCGGCCGCCTCACCACCCAGAACTTTCGCGGACCACTCCAAACAATCATCCCCTGGGCCACGAACCATTTTACCGAAACTCTCATCGCACGCGTTTCCGAGAAATTCCGCGACGACTTCTGGGGATTTTGGATGCTCGGCGGCATGTCCGGCGGCGGCATGGGCTTCATTGTTGCCCCCTCCCGCAAGCAAGAAGCACTGAACATCATTCACGACCTCATGCTGCAAACGAAACGTGAATTAGAAAATGCCCTCCCCTTCGCAATGGACCCCGTGGTCTATGACTTCGCCATTAACTCACGGGGCACCTTTGGTGAGCTTCGCCACGGTCACGAAGCCCTCCTCCCACCTTCTTACTACCACCTCTCCCTTGGCGATACCCTGCGCACCCCCCCTAGCGAACTTTCCCCCACCGCTCGGGCCGAGCTGGATCTCTTCGCGCAATCCTGCCACAGCAACCCCGCCTTCGAGTCCTCGATCCAAGCCCTCTTCGATGTCCTCATCCCCCGCTCCACCAAAGATCAGGGAGATGATCACTCCCTCGAGCAGACCCTGAAAAAGAACGGCTTCGACCGAGCGCAGCATGAGCAAATCCGCAAGGATCTCCGCGAGGGGCGCATCGGACTTGCACAAAATCGCCTCCCAGCCAACACCAACATCACGGATGTTAGCTCACAAGATATTTGCGATTTCACCAGCAAGGATCCTAGTTCAGCAAATCTCGTACTTGGGGAAAATTCGCTCGCCGCAGGAGAAGTCGCAGTCATCACCTTAGCCGCCGGAGCAGGCTCCCGCTGGACCCAAGGCGCAGGGGTCTGCAAGGCTCTCCACCCCTTCGCGCGCCTCGGCGGAAAGCACCGCACCTTTATCGAAACCCACCTCGCTAAATCTCGCAAACGCGGAAGCGTGGCAGGCAAGACCATCCCTCACTTTTTCACCACCTCATACCTCACCCAACAACCCACCCACGACTTTCTCAACACCGTTTCAGACTACCACTACCCCGGCCTGCTTCAGCTCTCACCCGGTCGCTCCGTAGGCCTGCGCATGGTTCCCACCCTTCGCGATCTCCGCTTCGCCTGGGAAGAGATGCCTCAGCAAGTGCTCGATGAACAGCAACAAAAAATGCGTGACTCAGTCCGGAGCGCTCTCATCAACTGGGCCCAGCACGCGGGGGAGGCCTCCGACTACTGCGATAATCTCCCCCTCCAATGCCTCCACCCAGTCGGTCATTTTTACGAGGTCCCCAACCTCCTCCTCAATGGCACCCTCGCCAAGCTCCTCAACGAGCGCCCACAGCTCAAAACCCTAATGCTCCACAACATCGATACCCTTGGTGCCGATGTCGACCCCGCCCTCTTAGGCCACCACCTCGCCAGCAATGCGGGCCTCACCTTCGAAGTCATCACCCGCCGTCTTGAGGACCGCGGAGGCGGCCTCGCCATGGTCAACGGCCGCCCTCGCCTTCTCGAGGGACTCGCCATGCCGCGCGAGGAAGATGAGTTTAAACTTTCCTACTACAACTCAATGACCACTTGGATCGACCTAGACAAACTTCTCCAACTCTTCGACCTTTCAAGAAAAGACATCCTCGCCCGTGACCAAGAAAAAACCGCCGCTGGCATCCGCGCCGTCGCCACGAAGCTCCCCACTTACATCACCCTCAAGGAAGTCAAAAAACGCTGGGGCCATGGCCAAGAAGACATCTTCCCCGTCCTCCAATTCGAAAAACTCTGGGGCGACCTCAGCACCCTCACCAGCATCGACTCAAAGTTCATCGCCGTCCCTCGCTCCCGCGGACAACAACTAAAAGACCCCGCCCAACTTGACGCTTGGCTCCGCGATGGCTCCGCCAAACACCTCGAGTCGATCTGCGAATGGCAAACCGTAGCCCAACCATAGCCCAACCGTCACGCAGACTCCCAGTCTCCTCACCCTTCCGCTCCGCGCCTTTTTGGAGGATTCTAAAAATGCCGTAACGTCACTCGCTCGGCGTGTAAACAAAGCGGAAATACCTCGCCGAAGGCGCTGCTTGCATGAGGAAAGTAAGCTCACCATCGGCGCTTGCCGTGACCGGGACCCCCTCATCCCAATTTTTCATATCAGTGGAGCTGCGTAAGAGGTAGGTGACGCGAGGCACTCCCGAGCTGCGGAGGGTGATTTGGCGACTTCCGTTCTGCATCTCAGCGTCGAAAGTCACCTGCGTCGGAAGCAGGACGAAGCTGAGCTCATTCGCCTCATTAAAGGGCGATGACCACTTCTCATCTTGGTAAACCGCGGAGCCCGTCAGAGTTTCCAGAAACGCCACGAGCGCTTCCTTCTCGTTTTGTGCAAGGTTAAGCTGCTGTCCCTGAGGGCGCGGCTGCCTACCCGCCAAGCGGCGATCAAGGCCGGGAGTCACTGTAGAAATCGAGTCATAGTGATTCACGACATCCAGCAAAGTCGCCAATGACCCATCATGCATAAATGGTCCGTGCCCGCGCCCTTCAGGATCGATCAAATCTCGTAAACTCGGCGAGCGCGTATTACTCAGATCCTGCCCACCCTCAAGAGACCCCGTGACGCCATTGTGACCAGAATTAGGATCGATGTCGAAGGTCGGTGGACTGTGACAGCTGGCACAACCTGCGCCACCCCCCGCTCCGGGAGGCGAGGTGAACAGCCGCTTCCCGAGATTTTCCTCCGCCGTGAAATTTGTAAAATCAGCGCCCGGGTTCGGAGCCGTGACGAGGCCCTGATCATAGCGACTATCGAAGGACTGAATGCTACGCACGAACTGAGCGAGAGCCTGCTGCATCCTTACCTCCGTCACCGCAGAGCTCCCATAAACCGCCGTAAAAAGAACCCGATAGAGCTCGATTTGGGAAATCCGCTCCACCAAAACACTGAAATCTTCATCTCCATTGCTACCACTGAAGCCCATCTCAATATGATCCCGGATCGGTTGAGTTGTCTGAGCCTCTAAGGACGCGGCCCGCTCATCCCAGAAAAATTTCGCCTCGCGGGAGAAGCGGGCATTGATCAAACGCATCGAGTGGCGGCCCGTCATTCCAGCCACTCCAGTGCTCGCCCGATTCACATCACCGAAGGCGCGCGCTTGCTGATGGCATGAAGCACAGGAAATGCTGCCATCCTTCGAGAGTCGCTGATCGTAGAAAAGAACCCGTCCTAAAGTTGCTCCGATATCGCTGATCGGGTTATTTGCCGGAGTATTATCAGGATTGATGTAAGCCGGAACTTCCTGCCCTGCATAGCGATGGAGATCGGTGAGATCCAAGACTCCCTCCTGCCCGCTCGCCCACGGAGCAAGGAGAACACAAAGCTTCAAGAGAAGGAAAAATCCGAGGAGAGAATGCCGCTTCATACGCCGACCATGACAGGAAAAACCTGAATGGGAGATGAAATTCGAGCATTTGCCCCCCCCTGAAAAAAAACTCTCAGCGCGAAATGACCTTCCAATGCGGAGTTCTAAACTGTTAGAGTCTCACTCATGGATTTTCTCCGTCTCTCGGCTCTCCTCCTTTGCAGCTTCCTCACGCTTTCATGCAGTGACCGTAGCTTCGTGAACCTCGAAGTAGCCACTCCGCCCGTCAAAAAAACTGAGAAGAAAAACCAGAAAGCCAAAAAAAGGGCACTCAAAACTTACCACGGGATCGCCTCCTGGTACAGTATAAAAACCAATAAGGGCCGGACTACCGCAAGCGGCCGCCTCCTCTCCAATGATGCTTACACCGCCGCTCATAAGTCACTCCCCTTCGGCACCCGGGTCCGCGTCACAACCCTCTTCAATGGCAAATCAGAAATCCTCCGCATCACTGACCGGGGACCCTACGTAAAAGGCCGCATCATTGACGTCACCATCGGCAGCGCAAAGCGCCTCGGCTTCTACTCACGCGGCATCACTAAGGTCAAAGTTGAGGTCCTCAGCTGGGGAAATTGGAAATATAAAAAGCCCTAAGCCTCCTCCAAAAAACCTTCTAACTGGCCCTCGATATTCTTAGGAACAATCACGCTAAGAATCACATCATTCCCATCATACTCCGTCTCTAGCACCTTCCCTTCACGGTGGAGCAGCCCAGAGATATCTCCCCGAGATTGCGGCACCCGATAGACTAACTTCTTCACTCGATCCGCGAGGAAATCCGTGAAACGTAAAGTGAGCGCCTCTAGTCCCTCACCTGCCACCGCAGAGGTTTCAAGAGCCCCGGGAAACTCTGCTCGCAGCCCGAGTAGCACCGTTTGATTCTCTACTTTATCAACCTTATTTAGCACAATCAAAACCCGCTTATCATCCGCTCCCAGCTCCCCCAAAACCTTCCGTGTGGTATTGTAGTGATCAATGATCTCATCCGAAGACGCATCCAGCACATGGATCAAAAAATCCGCTAAAATCGCCTCTTCCAAGGTCGCCTTAAAGGACTCCACCAAACGGTGTGGGAGATTCCGCACGAATCCCACCGTGTCACTCAGAAGGAGGTCTTGACCATCTTCCAGCTCCAGTCGCCGGGTCGTAGGATCCAGCGTCGCGAAAAGCATATCCGCCTCCATAATGTCGGAGCCTGCCAGCTTATTGAGAAGGGTCGATTTCCCAGCATTGGTGTAGCCCACGATCGCCGCCGTCGCAATGTTGTTATTCTGACGTTCTTTCCGCTGGGTTGAGCGCTGCATCCGCACGGCTTCCAACTCCGCTTTTAATTTACTAATCCGCTTGCGGGCAAGACGACGATCAATCTCGATTTGCTGCTCACCCATACCGCGAGAGGCACCGCCCCCGCCGGATCCACCCCCGCCACCTTCCCGGTCTAGGTGACCCCACATCCGCGCCATCCGTGGAAGGGCATACTGCATCCGCGCCAGTGAAACTTGCAGGCGGGCCTCCTTCGTCCTGGCCCGCTTTGCAAAAATATCTAAAATCACCTCCTCACGGTCCAGCACCGTCATGTCTGTGAGCTCCTCCCAATTCCTCTGTTGCATCGGGGAAACCTCATTATCAAAGACGAGACAGTCACAGCCCCGGTCCTTTGCGAGCTGCGCTAACTCATCCGCTTTTCCCGTGCCACAAATCAAACCACGATGGCGGTCACGCACCCGCACGAGCTCGATCCCCACAATCTCGATCCCCAGAGTCCCTACTAATTCATCGAGCTCCGCCAAAAGAAGCTGAGTTTCCTCCTCCTCTGACTTATCAAAGCAAAACCCCACCAGCATGGCCTTCTCGACCATCTCCGGCTTTTCTCGTACTTCAAACATAAATGAGGGGCCCGGAGAGGCTAGATCGTCCGTTGAAATTCACCAACAATAGCAGAACTCCGCGAACTCACCTCACAGATTTTTAAGGCGATTTTCATGGAGCTATCAGAGTTTTTTGACCCGCTTCATCGAGATTCACAAAACTCACCTGCGTTGTGAAAATTGGCTCCTGTGAGTCAGAGGCATCCTCCCCACCGGCACGACCGCGGAAAACTTCCACATCATAAGTGATTGAAGTTTTCCCAAGCCGAGACTGCCTCGACCTAATCGCGAGAATACTCCCTTCCCGGACGCTATGACGAAAGACCACTTGATCCAGTGAAATCGTGACGAAGCGGCACTCCGGGAAATCTAAACTCGCGGCAATCCATGAAGCTTCATCGACCCACCCTAACAAGCGACCTCCGAAGAGATATCCGTATTGGTTTAAATCCTCAGGCAGGACGAGGCGATGCGTTTCCATGAAGCTTACTTCAAGCGGATTAAAATCTTCTTGTTCCGGGCCCCGCTATCCTCAGACACGGTCTCGATCTCTGGATCATCAACCAGAGCATTATGCACCAGGCGACGATGGTAGGAGTTCATGGGATTCATCCAGAGCTCACGGCCACTTTCACGCACTTTATCCGCAAGCTTGAGCGCCTTTTCAGCCACCCTTTGCTCCTGCTCAGCTCGGTAGCCATCACAATCCACGCGGTAACGGGGCGCCTCTGGATGAGAGGCGCGCGTAATACGATTGACGAGATATTGGAGATCATCCAAGCGGTCCCCATTTTTCCCGATCAAAAGAGCGGAGTCTTCTGAAACGATATTCAAAGTTTCGTGACTAGGTTCACCAGCCACTTCCACCTCGAATTCAAATCCAAGTTTTTCAAGCATGCTCGTGAGAGCCTCCTTCGCATCAGTAATCGCGTCTGCCATAGGGCTCTAGTCTAGGTGCTGTCAGGAGCGGGTCAAACCCATACCTTAAAACTCACGAAGGAAAATTCGGCATGCCTCAGCGGACCACTCCTCAGCTCGCTCCCAAACTTCTTAATTTAGAGCGAGCGAGTCGATAATCTCAGGAAGTAGCGTGACTCTTGCGGAGGCAAAGTGACCGTGACACTCTCTACACCGCTCGAGCTTGCGCCCACCTCCTCCAAGCCATCAGTGTCTAAGAGCGTTTCCGAGGACAGATCATTCCCCGCCATAATCGCGAGAGGCGTGACCTGAGCCATGATGTTCCGTTGATAGCGGAGTCGAGCTTGGCCATCTTGAACCACGATCCGAGGACCTTGCTCAGAGTCTGCAAGCTCAGGATTCGTGCCATAAGCGTATTCGAGTAAGTTACTCATTCCATCGCGGTCCGGATCATCATTTTCTCCACGCTGCGTCGTATCAGAAACATTAGCAACAGCCCAAGAGCTGAAAGATTCCATTTCCTCGGGAAGCTCAGCCGCATTCACGGCAGCACGAATATTTGAGACCTGATCATCGCTTAAGCTCACAAAAAAATCCGGAAGCACGCTATTATAGAGAACGGTCTGTGTGCTCCCATCCACCACAGCTAACCAGCGGCGATTGGTGCTATTCGGAGCAGTCGTAGAGCCAAGCTCTCCCCGCGCAAAGAAATTAAAGCTATGAAACCTTTGCTCGTTTCGATTCTCCCCGAAGGCATCATAGCCGATCATCTGATAAGCGGAGCTTGAGAGACCGGGAGGCCTAGAATTCACCACAAGATTCCCATCATTCCCGCTCTCGATGGCCACATTGACCAAGATCGAACGATAGACGACTCCATTCTCATTTCGCCCAGCCTGATGATTATCACCCTCAGACTGGAAAAATCCATTAATAGTGCTCGCAACCTGCGAGGCAGCAAAACTTCACCGCGGTCACCATGAGGCATGATAAACCACCACCAGAACCTCGCCCTCGGCATCCAAGAAATCAAAATTAGATAAATTGGTCAGCGGAAAGGAAGGTGAAGCTTGCGTGAAACCAATGGGATCTGGCAACTCAGCCCCCACTAAGGCCTGCCCCGATACATGCGACATCGAAGCCAGTCCCATCCCGGCGATAAGCGTTATTTTTTTGAAGTTCATAGTCCTATTATTGATACATTAAAATTGATGAGTCAGCGCCAGTCGGACGGCCGTGAAGTCACGATCCTGATAAAGCGCCGTAAAGAAAACATTCCCGGTAGCGACCACGCTATCGTAGTCGATGGAGTAAAGGCCCACACTCCCGAGCACACTTGTGGAGCCGTTTGACCAGCGGACTCCCGCCGCTAATTCACGGGTCCGGATCGCCGGAGCAGCAGTGTTAAAATTCGAGCTATTAATTTCCCCCGTATCCTCGTAATAGCGATAATTCAAACTCAGCTGCCAACGTGAGTTCACATCATAAACAAAACCGAGGCCCCCATAGCGCGCAATGAAGGTCGGGTCCTCATGCGCCCCGCCGAGCTGCATCCGAGCCGTCAATTGATTCGTCAAAGCATACGCCCAGTCACTCTGGAACTGCGTCCGAATACGCCGCCCATCAGTCCGCCCGATTCTGAGCGTCTGCTGAGTCCTCAACCGTGAATTAATCACAGTGCTCCAGACCGCCGTGCCAGTAAAAGTGCGCAGAACCTCATCGGTAGAAAACAAGCTCGCCTCCCCCGTCAGATCATTCACATCAAATTCCCAACCTGGGACAATCTCGGTATCCGCTTGAGCAAGCGTCACTGATAAGAAGCTCTTCCCCGGTTGGTAATTCCACTGCAAACCTAATGACCCCGAGAAACTCTGCGGATCAGCTTCACGATAAGCGGGATTCTCCCCATTCAATTGATCGTAATATTCAGAGATCCAAATCGAGCGATGATCCGTGAAGCCCTGACTATAAGCCAAGCTCCCAGTCACGGTGAAGTAAGGATTGATCACTTTTTCGACGCGGAAGTCATAAGTCTGCGCATTCTCACGGCGAATCGCCTCAGAAGTCACAAAAGTCGGAGTGTATTCCACGTTGTGGTAAATGTGACCCACACTTGCAGAGAAATTCCAACTCCCCCGAGTCTGCTCAAAGTTTAAGCGAGAAGTGATCACATCAATGTCATCGCTAAATAAGCCATCGGTCTCGACATCAAGCCGGTTCCCCCCCTCCGGAAATAAATCCGCCCCCTTCGGGAGCAGATCTGCGCTTTGGCCAAGCAGGCCCTGAGTCAGAGAAAGAGGGATGAGAACTAGAAAAGGAAGTTGCATGAAAATTGAGAATTCAGAGTCGTTTCTTAAATTTGGAAGGAGCCAACTGGCACCTTAGTTAGAGCAAGATGATCATCCACCGCCGGCAGACTGGCTCCCGCTCGCCCTCCCCTTTTCAAACTGACTGACCAAACCGCACTCCCCAAAATCCGCCCCCTGTTGGCCAAAGTTCATCGCCGTTTTATTCAGATCCGGCGTGGCCTGAGAGCAAGCTGACATCCCAAATGCCGCTGCTGAGAGAGAGAGTAAAAAGAGTTTCATAATGTGTTCGTTTGGAGCTTGGAATTAAGAGTCAAGAGCTCAGCCCTTATTCCGTATTTTCCAAAAAAAAATCCGCCGTCAACCTAGCGGATAGAACTTTGAAACAAAATCATTCCCGCTAAGGTAACTTCATTATGAGAATTTTTCTCACCATTTTCACCCTTGCTTGGATCTCCCCGGCCCTCGCATCCGTAAAGTTCGTCCCGCCAAACGACTCCCAGCCCCTCCTCCGGCGGGACCTCATCCCACTAGATGTAGACGCCATTCGTGAACTCGCCGCTCACCTCGCGATCCTCGCAGACGGACCGCCCGCCAACTCCCCCGCCCAGCTCCGCAAGCAAGTCCAAGCCCTCACCCTTAGTCAACGACTCGCCCCCACGCAGGCCAGAGCTCGTGAAATCATGCAGGCCCTGAGCCAACCCTCCGAGGACTCCATGCGCCCCGCGCTTGACCCTAAGCGCACCACTTCAGCTCAGCGCTCCCTCCTCACCTCAGCCCGCTGGCTTGTCAAACTCCCCCCTGACTCAGAAGGCCACCACCTCGCCCAACTCCTCCTCGATATTCTCCACGGACAAATCAAACAAGACCGCATCTTCACCCTGCATCACTCCGAAAAATCCCCACAGCGCTGGGAGGGAGTCGTCGCCAAGCTCGCCGCCTTTGAAGAAAAGCCCAAAGCTCCCATCCTCAGCGAAAATAACCACAACACCCCTCCAACGCCCCTCGGCACCCCGCCGAGAAACACCTCGGATGAGAGCCCCGCACCCACACCCACACCCACACCCACACCCACACCCGCACCCGCACCCAAGAAATTCCTCACCACCACCCTCCTCACCGAGGTCCCCATGATCGCCACCGGCCCTAAAAAAGAATCCCCAACGACCGCCGGACTCGTCAAAACCACCCTCGTCATCACAAAACAAAATCCGCCAAGCCCAGAACAACTTCGCCTCCTCCCTAAACCTGACTTCTCCACCGCCCCCCTCCAAAGCACCCTAATCGACCTCTTCAAAGCCCTCCAACAAGACCTCCCCACCGGCCATCATTTCAACGTCAACACTGACGGCCGACGCTACCTCTCAGAAAATCAAGAAAACCTCGCCGCCCCCATCGCCATGATGCTAGACGCCGCCCTCTCAGGGCGCTCGCTCCGCAACCACAGCATCCTCCTCGCGCACCTCCACCCAGACGGCTCACTCGGCAAGCCCGCACAAGCCTGGAAACTCCTCCTTGATCTAGAACGCCTCCGCATCCCCGAGGGCACCCGCCTCATCGTCGGCCCTGACATGATCGAAGAATTAACCGCCCTCCTCGTCTTTGAAAAAGCCCCCTTCTTCACCAAATTTGAAGTCATCGAGGCTCCCACCTTCCAAGCAGCCCGTGAACTCTTCTATCAAGATGGCCAAGCTAGCGCTGCCCTCGCCGCCGCCATCGCCGGATACCAAGAAGTCCGCGAAAAAGCCCAGCTCGCCAGCAACTTCAACACCTTCTTCAGCCTCTCAGCCGTTGAAAAACGCCTCATCAAAGCCCGTGACCACTCCCCCCAACATCTCTCCGCCCGCATGCTCGCCACCCAATCGATCCGCCGCCCCGCCTACCTCTCCCGCTTCATGTGCGCTCAAGAACTCGACCGCAAGCTCGAGGGCATCTCACAACTCAAAATCAGCAACAAAATCGAGGACCTCAACAACCGAGCCATCAAAGACGCATACAAAACCGCTCGAGAATCGATCGACCCCCTCGAGCGTCTCCTCCAACTCTCAGAACGCGCCCTCCTAGACGACACCCTCGACCTCCTAAAAAAACTCAACTCCATAGGACGCATCGGCTCCACATCCTCCGATCAGCAAAAAATCGAACGTAAGACAAAAGACTTCGCAGAATTTCAAACTGAACTCACCCAACTCCGAAAAAAACTCCGCCGCATCTATCACAAAAACTATAAAAAATAAGACAAAAAAAGAGTGCAACTTCACCTTTTTTTCTAGAGCCTCTCTCCGTCAACTATCGCGCAACAACACCATGACCACACGCCTCATCACCCTCTTCTTTCTCCTAGCTGGAGCCCTTTTTGCCGACTCCTACCGTCCGCCAAATATGGACAAGGAACTCTTTAAAACAGACAAACTCGCCATTGATAAAATCTCCCGTACCGCCCTCTTTTCTGGGCTCATCTCCGTCGCCCGGGACTTTGATGATAAAGAAAACGAGGTCGACTATGAGCTCCGCTCAAATGCCCTCGCCATCGCCGGTCGCCTCGACCCAGAATCAGAAACCTTCAAAGATACCGCTGACGACCTCGAAACTCGCGGCAAAACAAACGCTGAAGACGGCGCGACAAAATCCGCCATCTCCGCCAAAATCTACCGCGGCATCCGGGCCCTCCTTCGTAAAAAAGGAAACAGCGATAACGAGAAATGCGCCGCCTACTGCATCGACATCGCCCTTCGCCTCGATCCTGATGGAAAATACGAAAGCAAGCTCACCACCTATCGGGATAAAGTCGGCAAAGCTGACTGGAAAGACATGCTAAAAGCCCCAACCTCTCGCAGCCCGTGGGATCGTAATGAAGATAACGAGTTCAAGGAACGCTCAGAAACCATCCCCGGAGGTGATGCTGAGAAATTCGCCGCCACCCAGCGCGTCGTTTATGGCCTCTCCGTCCTCACCCTCTCCAATGGCCGCCAAGCAGGCGCCGCCTCATCTCTCAGCGCCACCGCCCTCCGTGATAAAGACACCGAGGGCATCGAGTTCCACATCGACCAAAAAGTCGGTAACATGACCGGCAACTCGCTAGAAGAGATTCAGAAACTCATGCGCGTGCGCCACGAGGAAGCAGGCCGCATCCCCTCCGGCTATAAAGTCGAAATCACCTTCGAAGATAAAGACCAACTTCTTGACGGACCCTCTGCCGGCACCGCCATGTCCATCATCCTAGACTCCCTCTTCACCGGCTTAGAGCTAGATGACCGCTTCGCGATCACCGGCGCCATCACCGCTGACGGGAAAGTCACCCGCATCGGCGGCGTCGCCGGCAAAGTCCGCGGAGCCACCAAAAAAGGCTGTAACCTCGTCGGCGTCCCTCATGAAAACATCAAAGGAGTCTCCGACATCCTCGTCCTCGGCGGGATTGACCCACTCATCAACATTCAGGTCTTCAGCTTCAAAACCCTCGATGAAGCCCTCATGGTCGCCTCGAAGAACAAACCGGAAAAAGTCCAATCCACCATCGATGACTTTAATAAAGTAGCCTCCATCATTAAGGAAAAAGGCATCAGCTCCCTCTCCGATCGCAAAGTCATCTCCCTCCTCGAAAGCGTAGTCGAAAAAATGCCCCATCATCAATCAGCCCAAATCCTCCTAAGCGTCGCCAAAAAGAAAGAAGCAAAGATCCTCTCAGTTGGCGGATCCTTCCACCAAATTAACATCAAAACCTCCGCCATGGTCGAGAAAGTCCAAATGATGACTTGGTCCGGAAAATTCAACTACACCTCCTCAGACCGACAAGATGCCAAAGAGTCCCTCGCCGAGCTTGAAGAAGTCGCCGAAAAGCTCGATCCACGCCTCAAGGACTATAACGAAGCCATGCTCTCCATCTTAAAGGTCTACTCAAATGGCCGCGATGAAGATGAAGATGACGAGAGCTTCATCAAGCGCCTCAAAAAAGAATGGGAAGAGCTCTCAGCTAAGCGCAAAAAACTCATGGGAGATCCCGAAATCGTCGAAGAACTCTACGGCTAATTCACCCTAATTGCACCCTCCCTCAGCAAAAAAAAGGACCGTCACTCTTCAAAAGAGGACGGTCCTTTTTTGTACCGAGAAGAGCCTCCTTACTCGCTCCCATTTAAAAGCTTAAAAAGCTCCGAATCGGTCGAGAGAATCACCGTCGTCTTATCATCCAAAATCCTATCATAGGCCTCTAGCGTTTTCACAAACTGATAAAAATTCTCCTGCTCTAGAGTTCCACCATAAGCCTCCGCATAAATCCGGGTAGACTCCGCATCAGCCTCACCCAGAATCGCTTGCACCTTACGATAAGCCTCTGACTCAATCTTCTTCACCTCACGCTCCATCGTCCCCTTGATCCGAGCCGCTTCACCAGCACCCTCTGAGCGGAAACGCTCCGCGATCTGCTGGCGCTCCGAAATCATGCGCTGGTAAATCTGTGGCGCCACCTCGTTATTATAATTGATCCGCTTAAAGCGTAGATCCAACAAAGTGATGCCAAAATCTTCCAATTTTGCCTTCGCCGTCTCAAAGACATTACGCTCGATCATCCGGCGCCCGACCTTGATCTCCTCAAAATCGACCTCCTTCTCAATCTGCACATCTGTCGTCGCCGGCTTACGCCCCTTCGTAGATCTCACCACCTCGATCAAATCATGCTTAGCCACCGCGTTCCGCGTTTCAGAGCCCAAGATATCATCCAGCCGTGAGAGCGCGCTCCGCTCATCACGCAGCTTTTGAAAATAAGCGAGAGGATCAGAAATCTTCCACCGTGCGAAAGTATCCACCTGAATGTAAGTCTTATCACGCGTCGGCATCTGCGAGCTCACCCCATCCCATGCCAAGACCCGCTTCTCAATCTCATTCACCTTCACCACGAAGGGGACCTTAAAATGCAGACCAGCTTCATCGATCGGATCGCCCACCGGCTTCCCGAATTGCGTTAAAATCACCTGCTGATCCTCTCTTACGGTATAAATCGTACCTGTCACAAATAAGAGGACGATCACCACGAAGGCAAAAATCATCAACCCCACCGCCTTTTTCATCGAGCACCTCCTCTTCCATTCAGGGCATTATTAAGATCCAGAAGCGGAAGCGGCTTACTCGCCTCCCCATCCATAATCACCTTACTCTTCAGAAGCGGGAGCACATCCTTCATTTTTTCTAAATAAAGGCGCTTTCGCGTAATCGCAGGCGCCTTTTGATATTCGTTAAAAAGCGCCACAAAGCGCTCAGCATCACCCGTCGCCTCGTTCACCCGCTGAAGCCGGTCCCCCTCCGCGCTGCTGATCTTTTGATCCGCTTCGCCCAAGGTTCTCGGCACCGCCTTATTGTAGAGCCCCTTCGCCACGTTGATCTGCTTTGCCTTATCCTGCTGAGCTTGATTCACCTCATTAAAGGAAGACTGAACCGGCCTTGGCGGATTCACGTTCTTAAGTTGCAGCTGATCAATCTGTAAGCCCAAGCCGTAAGAATCGACCAACTCTTGCAGCTTCACCAAGGCATCCACCTCGATGGACTGCCGCCCAATCGTAATCACCTCATCCACCGTGCGATCACCCACCACTTCACGCATCACCGACTCCGAGGCATCACGCATCGTATCCTCAGGATCGCGAACTAGGAAGAGATAAGCCTGTGGATCACTGATTCGATACTGCACCACCCACTCCACCAAGGCTGAGTTCTTATCACCCGTGATCATCGTTTGCTCAGCCTCCCACTCCCTTGGACGACTTTGGTAAGAATTAGTCGCCCCCTGCGTTCCGAACCCGAATTCCATTTTTAAAGTCCGCGCCACCGGTATCACCTCCTTCGTCTCGAACCAGAAAGGTAATTTAAAATGCAGCCCCGGCTCCGCCGTCCGATTGTATTTCCCAAAGCGCAAGATTACCGCTTGAGAATCAGCTGGGACCGTGAAGTAACTCGTCAACACCGTTGCGAGCAACATGACCCCAGGAATGATCAAGCCCGCTCGCAGGCCCACCTTCCGCAAGGCCTGACGCGCCGCCTCATTATCAATTCTTATTTCTGCCATAGGGCCTGAGACTCATCACTGATCTCCGAAGCGGCAATGAGAATCTCAGCCTTATTTACGCCCCAACAAGAGAGAAAGGAGCCACCGGAAGATCCCGCCGCGACCTTGCGACATTCTCCCCTGCCCACCACCCATCACCATCCCGGCAATGTCATCAATGATTGAGCCATCTCCATCCCGATCCAGAATACTACTAATCCCCCCAGCTAAGCCTCCCCCTCGGCTCTGTGCTGCACTTTCCCGAGCAGGCCCCTGCCCGCCTTTTTTCATTAGCATTCCCAGAATAATCGGAGCTAACATCGGCAGAATTTTCTTAGCTAACTCCCCGCCGATATTAAATTTCTTAGAAAGCGCCTGCGCCGTTTGCTCCTGCTCCTCATCTCCAAAGATCGCGCGCGTCTGTGAACGATGCCCCGCCAAGCCCTTCTCAAAAACATCATCGATATGATCGGCTTGATCAGAGGTGATCCCGGCCTGCGCGAGGAGTTCTTCAATCCCGCCTTCACCCAGCTCCTCCTTCTTACGCTTCAGAGAACCGAGTACCAGCGGAGAAATTGCCGAAAGAGCTTGGATTGATTGCTCAGGAGTCAGCTCCGTGGCGGCACTTAGCTTACTCGCAACTTGCTCACCATGGCTCTCGATCAGGGACTTTGTAAATTCATCATTCATTGCTGTTAGAATAGTGACACTTCTTCAGCTCTCTGTCCATGAAGAGTCGCGATAAATCAAATGCCGCGCGCACGCTCGAATGTTAGACCGCCTTCACATGCTCACTTAAGCATCGCCATCACCTCATCCAGAGAAGTTGCGATTTCATAATCCTTCCGATCGCAAACCCTCTCCATCAGCGGGAGTAAGGAATCCCAAAAGCCCTTCCCAGTCGCGTCTGGACGATTAAAAATCACCACCTTCTTCCCCTTCATCAACTCACTTCCCTGCTGCTTAAAGATCATAAGAGCAAAGAGCTCCTGCACCGTTCCTGCACCGCCCGGGAAGATCACAAAGGAATCAGAATTCTCAATCATGACCTCCATCCGAGTGTAAATATCATCACGTAGCCAGAAGCACGATAAGCCTTCCGGCAGACCCTCTAGCTCGATGATGTGCGGCACGTTTGATCCAGCCGTCCAGCCGCCCGCGCCCACCGATCCACGCACCACCGCACCCATAATTCCCGTTTTGCCCGCTCCCGAAACACAGCCAAATTTATTTTCTGCGAGACGCCGCCCCAGTTCTTCACCATCAGAAATGTAGGCCGGATCCTCCAAGCTCGCCGAACAAAAGACACAGACACTCCCCACCAAATCACTCGGAGCCGGTGTATCCGCCTTCGGGATCTCAGTCTTTATCGCGATTTCACGTCCCGCATCTGGCATCCCCTGCTTCGCCGCTAAATGCAGACGCTTGATCACCTTCTCCGGCGTCGAGGCACTCAGCAAAAAATCGCGATGATCCTGCCTCACCGTCCCCAATTCCCGCAGCTCCGCAAACAAGCGGAACAAGGGATCCCATGAAAAATCGCTATTTAAAATCACGGTCGGCTTCCCCGCCAAGTGCTTATCAAGAGTCTGGTAGCCCACAAAAACCGATGTGGCCTTAAACATATCCTCCAGCGAGGCACCGGGCGTAAAGACGAAGGCATCTGACTCCACAATCTTCTCCTCAATATTCGCCAAAGTGATCTTCTGATTCCCGTTTGAATTAGAAATATCCCACCCAGCATTATAGAGGAGAAATAGGAGCTTAGCGCGCGTAGAGCGGCCCTCATCTTCAGCACCAAGAACAGTTCCAGAAAGTCTAACCAATGGCATTTTCGTAAAAGTAATGATTCACCGCCTCGGAAACTTCTCCCTCGCGCGGTCCCTAAAGATAACCGATTCTTCTCAAGTGAAACCACATTTTTTAAAAGAAGCATTTTTGGAAGCCCGCCTTGGACTCGCTGAAGGCGGCATCCCCATCGGCAGCATCCTCGTCCACCAAGGAAAAATCCTCGGGCGGGGCCACAACCGCCGCGTTCAAAAAAATAGCACCATCCTCCATGGTGAAATGGATGCCCTCGAAAACGCCGGCCGCCAAAGCGCTGCCGTCTATCGCGAATGCCAGCTCTACACCACCCTCTCCCCCTGCTCCATGTGCAGCGGAGCCATCCTCCTCTACGGCATTCCAAAAGTCATCATCGGCGAGAATCAATCCTTCATGGGACAAGAAGACGTTCTCCGCGCCCAAGGAGTCGAAATCGAAGTCGCCCAAGATGCCGACTGCCTCGCCCTCATGCACAACTTCATCAAAAATCACCCCCAGCTCTGGAACGAGGACATCGGCCTTTAAAGACTCCACTACTCCACACCTCAAACCACCCATGACCCTTCGCCAACTCCCCCTCAGTCCTGAGCCACCTCCGCCCCCCAGTGAGCTCCCTCCAGCCGTCACCCAACTCCTCGAGGAAGCCGAAAAACGCTGCGATGCCTTCTTCGATGCTGGCCTCGATCGGCGCTACCCGCGCTACCTTCCCAGCAATCCACAAAAGGTCTTCGCCGCCATCACCGCGCTCAAAGACTCACAGCTCCTCCGCGGCAATCTCTTCTGCGAATGGGGATCCGGCTTCGGCATCGCCACCTGCATGGCCTCCCTCTTAGGATTTGAGGCCACCGGCATCGAGCTCGAGCCCGGCCTAGTCGAACTCTCCACCCAACTCGCTCAGGACCTTCACATCCCAGTCGAGTTCCTCTGCACCAGCTACCTTCCTGAAGGATACGAGGAAGTAGAAGGCATCGGCGGAAAAGACCTTCTCGTCCCCGAGGCCACCACCTCAGGCGGAGCAAACATCGACATCACCCCCATCTACGATGGACTCGATCTTGACGAAGTGGCCCTCTTCTTCGTCTACCCCTGGCCCGGCCAAGAAGAATTCATGATGGACCTCTTCCAAGCCATCGCCTCAGAAGACGCCATCCTCCTCATCTACCACGCCGACGCCTCCACCACCGCCTACCGCAGAAGATAGCGCCTCCTTCCCCTTTCCTAGAAATCTCGTCACAGCAGAAACCGCATAAACAAAGAGGCTCAATCTAAGGATTGATCGAAATCATGCGTTCCTATGAAAAAGCTATGACGCGCAAAAAAAGATCCCCCTCTCCCTCCCATGACCATCCTGAACTCAATCTCTCTTCTCTCGTAGATGTCTGCTTTCTCCTCCTCATCTACTTTCTCATCACTTCTCAAATCATCAGAAAAGAGAACGATCTCAGCACTGCTCTCCCCTCCTATCATCACTTTCATCAACCCATCGAGCAGAGTCCTCTCATCCTGCTCATCGAGGACAATGGGAGCATCTCAATCCGTAACGAAGCCGGCAGCCTCGAATTAGTAGAGCCCAAATTTTCATCCCCAGAACTTCCCACCCTCTCCCAGCGCCTCCTCCTTCACAGAGACCTCTCGCTCACCTCCGGCCACAAGGCACTCGTCAAAGTCAAAGTAAGTGGGCAGGCAAAACAACAACGAGTCACCGATGTCCTAAACGCCCTCGCTGGAGCAAAGATCACTGAAATCATCTTCCTCGAATCATCATCATAGGCCTCGCCCAAGCCGCATAATCTCCTTCTTGGCATCAAGCCCCCGCGGGCTACCTTGCTTGCGTCATGAAAACCTTCCCCCATTCCCTCGCGCTCTTTTACTGCCTCTCTCTGAGCCTCCCCAGCCAAGCCCAGCTCTCAAAGATTCCCACTTGGTCCCCTCTCAAAACGAGCTCAACGGCCACCACGCTCCGCTCCGGCGGCGCCAGTTACATCCGCTCACTTCAATACCTCACGCCCCAGCCCGCCACTACCGCCGCTCAACTCAGCGCGATCAATCCACACCTCCCAAAGATCCTCCCCGACTTCAATCTCCTCCTCGAAAACGCCCAGCTTTCTTCCCGCTTTCAACAACTCTACGACACCAAGCACAAGACCAACCGCTCCGGTAGTCTCCTCACCTCGCATAACTACTTCGATTGCGAAACCACTCTCCTCCTCACCCATCCCAGCACTCAGCAAAAAGTCTTCCTCCTCCAGTCCGATATGGACGTCGTCACCGATGGCTCCGACCCCGGACGCTCTCCCCTCATCTCAAACTACGACTTAGCTCGTACTTCCGACTGGTTCCTCCCCGAGACCTCATACTCTTGGGTCAACACCACTTCAGAGCCAAACCCCTTCCTCAATTACTACCCCGAAACCCTCAGCAAACTTCAAAAGCTCCGCACACAACTCGAAGCCGAAGCTAAAAAAGACCCCGGCGTCGTCTGGCGCGAAATGATCCGCGCTTGCGACTCACAAATTTACCGTGTCAAAGAACGCGGCCTTCATTCTTACACCAAAACCAACCTCAAAAAACGCCGCTTCCTCCTCGCGACCGAAGACCCCTTCGTCGTCCTCCCCGTCCCCTGGGTGAAATCCACCGCTCCCTTCTCCCCTCGCATGGGCGACTACGCCGCCGTCATCTATAAAGACAAAATCTACCCCGCGATCCTCGGCGACGCCGGCCCTTCTTCAAAAACGGGCGAAGCCTCCCTGCGCCTCGCCCGCGCCCTCAACCCAAAGGCCAATGGCAAAACCCGCGCCGTCTCCGATCTCAGCGTCACCTACCTCTTCTTCCCCAAATCCGCCGGCCCACGCAAAGCACCAAACCTCCCCGAATGGCACGCCAAAGTCACCTCTCTCTTAAACAACATCGGCGGCCTTGGCCCCAACTACACCCTCCATACGTGGGATTGATCCCCACCGTAATTCAGCCTACCGTAAGAGCGTGATTCACCAAATCTCCGCCGCAGACTTCTCATCCCACCTCTTTTGGGATGTCAATGTCTCTTCGGTGGACCTTGAGAAAAACCGCGCTTGGATGGTCCGGCGCGTCTTGGAAAAAGGCCTCCTCGTAGACTGGCTTCTTTTAAAGGAGTGCTACTCCAAAGACGAACTGAGAGAGGCCGTCACCTCCCTTCGCTCACTCGAAAAAAAGGCCACCACCTTCGCCTGCGCCGTCCTCGACTTGGACCGAACCAAACTGAGATGCTACACTACCAAACAGTCCCAAGCCACACCCTGGAACTACTAAAGCTCGCTTCGCCCCGACTCAGCGAACTCGGTTTCTATCTGGCTGGCGGCACCGCCTTAGCTCTGCGACTAGGACACCGAATCTCCGTAGATCTGGATTTTTTCAAGAACGGCCAATTCTCCCCTCCTGAATTGATCGATGAATTGGAAACCCTCACTGGCAGTTCGTCAAAAATCATTCAGCAATCCAAAGGCTCAATCGCCGTGACACATCAGGACAGTAAGTTGGAGTTCCTCAGATACGACACTCCCCTTCTCGAACCTCTCGATCAAATCGATGGCATCTCACTCGCTTCCCTTCCCGACAACGTCGCCATGAAGCTATCGGCCTTGGTCGGCCGAGGATCCAAAAAGGATTTTGTAGATGTCGCCGCCCTACTCGAAACAATCGATCTCTCCCAGATGCTCGACTGGTATCAAAGGAAGTATCTGGACTCAGACCCCTTCCTCGTCATGAAAAGCTTCACCTGGTTCGACGATGCCGAAGCTGAACCTGATCCAGTTTTCTTAAAGTCACAGAATTGGAAACAGGTGAAAGAACTCATTCTCAAAGCCGCCAAATAGAAGGCTGCCGTGTGTGCTCCGAAAGCAGGAGCCTTCGGCTGCGGCATAAAAAAAGCGCCTCCGGTTCCCCAGAGGCGCTGGGTGATTTTTCGAGTCAGAGCGACTTAGCCGAAGGTCACGACTTCTTCCTCGGAAGGAGAACGCCGCCGCAAGGAGGAAGGGCCCGCGAGTCAATTCCTCCTCTCGAACGCAGAGTCCCCTTTGGCAATCACACCAACCAACGCCGGAGAAATCGCCTGCGGAAATAGCATGAGGGATCGGATCTCTTGGGAGAAGTATCTTGGCTTTTTTACCTGCCTTGAGATCACCCGCGAGGTGAGTTGGCATTATGGTGAGATTTTCCGCCATCTCAAAGAAAGCGGCAAAATGATTGGTCAAAATGATCTTTGGATCGCCGCCACTGCCTTGGCTCACGATCGCGCTATCGTAACTCGAAACACTTCGGAGTTCACCCGCGTTCCGGGTCTAGAAGTACGAGAGTTTTGAGTCTAATCGGTTCTGCGCTCCTCTAATAACTCCTTCGCGAAAGGATCTCCATCGGCAGCAAGCTGCTTGATCTCACGCCAGATGACATCACGGACTTCTGGGAGAGGATTATCAAGGCCGCGCTCAAGAACCGCGTAATCATAAAACTCATCCATCAAGACCAAGGCCTCGTCTTGATTTAAAGCAGATGCTAAGGCCTCGCCTTGGGTCCTACGAGCAAGCGACATCAAGTAGACGTGATCGGTTTGGTCATGATCGCGGTTGGTGTCTTCTTTCGTGCGAACCAAGTCGAGAGGATGAGGGAGTCCAATGCGGTCAGGAAGACTACGAGACCTCTTCCAAATTTCATCAAATTCCTCAATTTCTACGCCGTTGGGTTTGCGGAAAAGATCGAGCGGAACACCCAATCCTTCTACCCGAACCATTCCCACCTGCTCCAAATTTTCGACCAGGTCAGCTCCCCAAAGATCCTCCCAACCGGGCAGAGTTACGATTCTTGCCCCGTCAAATTGACCCAATACCGAATTTAGGATTTTCAACCAACTCTCTGCTGAATCCATTGGCTCCATCCAAAGATCGGCATCTTTTGTTCCACGATCCATTCCATGGCCGATCACAGCCAGCCCCCCGAGTAAAATCACGCGAGTTTCCTGCGTAAGTCTCGCCACGAAATCTACCAATTCTCTCTGCATCGCTTGGTAAGGGCATTCACCTGCTCAGAAACCCATAAAAAGTCCTGAAGAGTTTGAGGCTTTTCCATCCAGCGCTCACTATTATCAATGATGTTGGACTTGGGAATCGGACGACCTAGCTTTGCCTCTCTCTTCTTCCGGAGTCGACGCATCGTGAGAACGTCCGCGTATTCACGCATGACAAACTCTCGTGGCGTCCGGTACTTCATGAGAAGACCTTAGCAGTTGGGCTCCTCAGGCGCAAGGTTCCGAAAGCGGGTGCAATCTCAGGGCGATCAAGCTAGGGAGAGGACAGATTCGCGGTAGTCGTAGTTCAGGAGAGCTTGGCGACGTTTCCTTGGGAGTGATTTGATCGTCGATCCGTCTTGATTCAGTAAGTTCAGCACGATTCGTCTCACCGTTCCCA